>CAYTTU010000161.1:0-4649 GCA_964440905.1 uncultured Acidimicrobiia bacterium
ATGCCGGAGACGAGGTTCTGGCCGACCGCTTTGCCGGAATCCGTCCCAGCCCGGGGGGACTGTTCGCCGACCTGGTGGTCGAGCCGGGCAAGTGGGGACCGGTGCTGACCGAATTGCCCAGCCGGCTGGCCTGCCGGTTCGCGGCCGCCACCGACGTCGGGTGGTATCTGTTGATCGAGGGCGTGATCGAAGAACTGGTGGTCGGCGATCCCGAAGATCCGCTGCTGCGCTACCGCGGCCACTACCGGCACCTCCGGGATCACTGACCCCTCCTCCCTACACTTGCTGCGATGTCGTCCGCCCCCTCCGTCTGGCTCACCACTCTCGGCTGCGCCAAGAACCAGGTCGACTCGGAGAAGCTCGAGGGTCGCCTCGCTGCTGCCGGGTACCGCAGCGCCGCCACCGTGGAGAGCGCCGACGTGGTGCTGGTCAACACCTGTGCCTTCATAGAGGCGGCACGACGTGAGTCGGTGGACACCATCCTCGACCACGCCGCGCGAAGGGGCGCGGGGGCTCGCCTGGTGGTGCTGGGGTGCATGGCGCAGCGCTATCAGTCCGAATTGGCCGATGCCCTCCCCGAGGCCGATGCCGTGCTCGGCATGGAACGCTACGGCGAGCTGGTCGCGAGCCTGGACAGTCTCACCGGGTGGGAGCCGGTGCGCCTGGCGACCAGCCCGATGGACATCCTCTACGAGGTGCGCCGCCCTACCCCGTCCACGCCATACGCCTACGTCAAGGTGGCCGAGGGCTGCGACAAAGGGTGCACGTTCTGCGCCATTCCCTCGTTCCGGGGACCGCAGCGCTCCCGATCTCCAGTGAACGTGCGCGACGAGATCGCCGCCCTGTGCGGCGACGGCGTGGGGGAGATCGTGTTGGTCGCCCAGGACCTCGCCGCCTATGGGCGGGACATCGACGCTCCCGGCGGCATCGTGGATTTGCTGCGCTTCGTATCCGACGTCGAAGGTTTGCGCCGCCTCCGCCTGCTCTACCTCTATCCGCGCGAAGTGAGCGACGCCCTGATCGAGGAGATGGCCACCAACTCGGTGATCGCCCCCTACTTCGACCTCAGCCTGCAACACGCCTCGGGGAGTCTGCTGCGGGCGATGCGCCGCCCCGGTGACGGCGAGCGCCATCTCGACCTGATCGGCCGGGTGCGTGCTGCCGCACCCGAGGCGGCGCTGCGGTCGTCGTTCATCGTCGGGTTCCCCGGCGAGACCGAGGACGACGTCGACACTCTGGCCGAATTCCTCGCCGCCGCCCGCCTCGACTGGGCCGGGTTCTTTCCCTACTCCGCCGAAGAAGGCACCCCGGCGGCGGAGTTGCCGGGTCGGGTCGATCCCGACGAGATGGCGGAGCGCACCCGCCGGCTCCAGGAGATCCAGGACGGCATCACCGCAAAGGCCAACGCCGCCGCGGTTGGGAAGGAGTTCACCGTGGTGGTCGACACCGTCGAGGACGGCCAGCCCGTGGCCCGCTCCCACCGCGAAGCCCCGGAGATCGACGGGGTGATCGTGCTCGATCGGGGCCGTCCCGGTCAGTGGTTGCGAGCCCGGATCACCGCCTCCTACGGCAACGAACTGGCCGGCGAGGTGGTGGAGTGATCGTCGAGCAACTCGCGGTAGGAACCGAGTTGCTGTTGGGCCAGATCGTCAACAGCAACGCCGCCGACATCGGAACCCGGCTTGCTGCCGCTGGGTTCGACCACTTCCGTCAGACGGTGGTGGGCGACAACGTCGCCCGGATCGCGGCGGCGGTGTCGGAGGCAACCGGCCGCAGTGACGCCGTGATCATCACCGGGGGGATCGGACCCACCCAGGACGATCTCACCCGCGAAGGGCTGTGTGCCGCCGCCGGGGTGGAGATGGAGACCTCGGCCGAATACACCGAGCACCTCCGAGCGTGGTGGGAGGCGCGGGGTCGGGAGATGCCGGCGAGCAACCTGCGCCAGGCGCAGCATCCCCGCGGCGCCACCCTGATCCCCAACCCCAAGGGCACCGCACCGGGTCTGCGGATGCGGATCGGGTCGTGCTGGGTGTTCGCCCTCCCCGGGGTGCCCCAGGAGATGCTGCCCATGGTCGATGATGCGGTGATCCCGTTCCTGCTCGGCGAGACCGATGGCGGGAGCGGCGTGCTGGTGAGCCGACTGCTGCGCACCTGGGGAGAGTCGGAGTCCCGCCTCGCCGAGGTGGTCGGTGATCTCTACGACACCGGAACCAATCCCACCCTGGCCTACCTGGCCAGCGGAGGCGAAATCAAGCTGCGGCTCACCGCCCGGGGGGCGACCCGCGAGGCCGCTGTGGCGTTGATCGCCCCGGTGGAGGATGAGATCCGCCGTCGGCTGGGCCGCCTGGTGTTCGCCGCCGATGCCGACACCATCGAGCGGCTCGTGCTCGACGGCTGCGAGGCGAAGGGGTGGACCCTGGCCTGCGCCGAATCGGCCACTGGGGGACTGGTGGCCGCCGCCCTCACCGCGGTTCCCGGGTCTTCTCGAGTGTTTCGCGGTGGGGTGGTGGCCTACGACGCCGCCGCCAAGACCCGGCTGCTCGGGGTGGCCCCGGAGGCGCTTGTCGTCCACGGACTGGTCAGCGCCGAAACCGCGGTGGCGATGGCCACCGCGGCACAGAAGGTGCTCGCCGCCGATGTGGCGGTGGCGGTTACCGGATCGGCCGGGCCCGAACCGATGGAACAGCCGGTGGGCACCATGTTCTTCGCCGTGGCCACCCCGGATGGGGTGCGGTCGAGGAAGCTGCGCCTCCCCGGCGATCGGGAGCGGGTCAGGGTGTATGCCACCACCGCGGCGCTGCACGCAGTGCGCCTCGCCATCACCGGGGAGTGGTGGGAGGGGTGAGGACCTTCGTGGCGGTGCCGGTGCCCGACGAGGTGCGCCACCGACTGGTGGCGTCCCTCGACGCACTCGTGGGCGACATCCCGGGCAAGGTGGTTCGTCCCGGCAACTGGCATATCACGCTGCGCTTTCTCGGTGAGATCCCCGAAGACCGCTGCGAGCGGCTGGTGGCGGCGCTCGATCAGGCGGATCTCGGGGAGCGTTTCCGGCTGCGCTGGGGTGGGCTGGGGGCGTTCCCCCGTCCGGAGCGGGCCAACGTGCTGTGGATCGGACCCGACCGGGGACTGGCCCGGCTGGAGGCACTGGCGGCGGCGGTGCGGGAGGCGGTGGATGATGCCGGCCTCGGGGTGGAGGACCGGCCGTTCAACCCCCACCTCACCCTGAGCCGGGTCCGGCCCGCCGAGGACCTCTCGGCCCTGGTTTCGTCCTGCTCGCCGTTCCACGTGACCATGCCGGT
Source organism: uncultured Acidimicrobiia bacterium (assembly GCA_964440905.1). Taxonomy (GTDB): domain Bacteria; phylum Actinomycetota; class Acidimicrobiia; order Spongiisociales; family UBA11373; genus UBA11373. The sequence goes on from CAYTTU010000161.1 coordinate 3,303, forward strand.
GGACCGGGTGACGGTGTATCAGAGCCGGCTGGGCAGCGGCGGAGGCGCCTACCGGGTACTGGAGGAGATCGAGCTCCCCGGGTGACGGTGCGGCAGTGCGGTGGTACTCGGTACCTGGTGCTCGGCGGGCCACCCGCCTCTCGCCACCCGCATCGTTCTCCGGCCTCCGGCCCCCGGCGTCCGGCCTCCGGTTTCGGGCATCGGGCATCGGGTATCGGGCTCGGCTTTCCTTGCCCCCGAACACCTGTTCGGCTATCGTTCGGCCATGGCATCGAATACCATCTGTGTGGTTCACGGCCTCGTGTCACACCCTGCGGATACGTTGCCTTCATGAGTCGGATCCGTCCCGGAAGGAGCATCGCCGTGGAAGACAAGTCCCTCGAGGTGGCCCTCTCGCAGATCGAGCGCCAATTCGGCAAGGGCGCCATCATGAGGTTGGGCGCCGACAACGTGCAGAAGATCGGCGCCATCTCCACCGGCGCACTGGCCCTCGACCTCGCCCTCGGCATCGGCGGGGTCCCCCGGGGACGCATCGTCGAGATCTTCGGTCCGGAGAGCAGCGGCAAGACCACCCTGGCGCTCCACATCGTCGCCGAGGCACAGCGCAACGGGGGCATCGCCGCCTTCATCGACGCCGAGCACGCCCTCGATCCCGGCTACGCCGCCGCCCTCGGAGTCGACGTCGACGAGTTGCTGATCTCCCAGCCCGACACCGGCGAGCAGGCGCTGGAGATCACCGACATGCTGATCCGCTCCGGGGCGCTCGACGTGGTGGTGATCGACTCGGTCGCCGCCCTGGTGCCCCGGGCCGAGATCGAAGGCGAGATGGGCGACACCCACATCGGGCTCCAGGCCCGGCTGATGTCCCAGGCGCTGCGCAAGCTCGCCGGCACCATCAACCGCTCCCAGACCACGGCGGTCTTCATCAACCAGTTGCGGGAGAAGATCGGGGTCATGTTCGGCAGCCCGGAGGTCACCCCGGGGGGCCGCGCCCTGAAGTTCTACTCGTCGGTGCGCATCGACATCCGCCGTATCCAGTCCATCAAGGAAGGCCAAGAGGCGGTAGGCAACCGGGTGGTGGCCAAGGTGGTGAAGAACAAGGTGGCGCCGCCGTTCCGCAAGGCCGAGTTCGACATCATGGTCGGCTCGGGCATCTCCCGGGAGGGCTCGCTGCTCGACGTGGCGACGGAACACGACGTGGTCCGCAAGAGCGGCGCCTGGTACACCTTCGACGGCGACCAGCTCGGCCAGGGCCGGGAGAACGCCAAGCGCTTCCTGCGGGAGAACCCCGAGGTGGCGATGCAGCTCCAGGCCCGGGTACTGGAGACCGTGGGCATTGGCGGGGCG
>CAYTTU010000162.1:0-3577 GCA_964440905.1 uncultured Acidimicrobiia bacterium
CAGCGCCTTGAGGGGCTGCACCGGGAAGGGCACGCCGAACACAAGCCCGGCGGCGAGCACCAGAGCCCCGGCGGCGATGAGCACCGCACTGGGATCGAGGCCATTGACCAGCACCAGCGCTGCCACCAGTGGCACCAGGACTCCGAGGTCGGCCACGGCCCCCGTGAGGTCGCCGAGTGAGGGGCGGAGACGGCGGGGGGAGTCGGGAATCATCAGTCGTCAGTCGTCAGGCTTCCGGTCTCCGGTCTCCGGTCGGGCGTCGGGCGTCGGGCGTCGGGCGTCGGGTTCTACTTCGCCGCCGGAGGAGTCGCTTCCGGGGCCGTTCCTGCTTCGCTCCACAGTTCCTTGATGGCGCCGAGGCTGGAAAGCACTCCGCTCATTTCCATCGGGATGAACACCTTGGAGGCCTTGCCGTCGGCCACCGCCTTGAGAGCCTCGAGGTAGCGAATTGCGATCAGGTCGGGTGTGGGATCCCCGGTGTGGATCGCCTGGAAGACGCGCTCAATAGCCTGGCCCTCGCCTTCGGCGACGGTGAGCTTCTGGAACTTCTCGGCCTCGGCGACTTCCTTGATCGCCTGTGCCTGTCCCTGGGCTTCAAGGACCCGAGCCTCCTTGACCCCCTCCGCCTTCAGAATGGCTCCCCGCTTCTGGCCCTCGGCCTCGGTGACGGTGGCACGCCGATCGCGCTCGGCCTTCATCTGGCGGTGCATCGCCTCGGTGATGTCTGGCGGCGGGTCGATCCGCTGGATCTCGACCCGGACCACCCGGGTGCCCCAGACATCCGTCGCCTCGTCGAGCACCTGGCGCAGTTGGGTGTTGATCTTGTCCCGCGAGGTCAGGGCCTCGTCGAGCTGCAGCTCGCCCACGATGTTGCGCAGGTTGGTCTGGGCCAGCTTGGTGGCGGCGAGGATGAAGTTGGCCACGTTGTACTTGAGCTTCACCGGGTCGGTCGCCTGGTAGTAGACGACGGCGTCGACGGTCACGACCACGTTGTCCTTGGTGATCACCTCCTGCGGAGGGACGTCGACCACCTGCTCACGCATGTCCACCCGACGAATGCGCTCGACGAAGGGGAGGATGAATCGGAGGCCCGGATCGACCATCCTGTCGAATCGCCCAAACCGCTCCACCAAGCCCTTTTCGAACTGGGTGACGATCTTGAGGGCTCGGGCCACGACCATCAGGAACACGATCCCGACGACGATGATGATTACTGCGAGCGGGGCGACGTCGTTCATCGGTTCTCCTTGTCGAGCGGGGCCACCACCAGTCGGGTGCCGCGCACCTCGATGACCTTTACCTGCGTGCCCGATGCGATGGGACCGACGTCGCTCGTCGCCCGCCACACCTCGGAATCCATGCGGACCTCTCCCATCCCCGTCACCGGTTCGACGTCGGAGGTAACGGTCGCCCGTTGCCCCACGAAGCGATTGGCTCCGACCGAGTGTTGCTTCTGGTCGTCGCGGTGGACAAAACGGCGCAGGACGAACAGCGCCACCACCGACACCACCAGGAATACGACAAGCTGCGGTATCTCACTGGCATCGGCGTAGGCCATGGCAGCAGCGGCGGCCGCCCCCACCGCAAAGGGGAGCATGAAGAATCCGGCGGTGAATATCTCGGCGACGGCGAGGAAGGCGGCGGCGCCCACCCAGAACCAGAGCCAGGCATCATTGCTCATAGGAAGCAGGATACAGGGTGGGGGGGCGAGTCTGTCAGGGCTCCCGAGGCATGAGGTCGGTCATGAGTCATGAGTCCAGAGTCAGATAGGACTGGCCAATTGGATTCTGGCTCATGACGCATGACTCATGACTTACTTGGCTACATCCACCACCAGGCGCAGTGGATCCTGCAGCACCAGCACCGTAAAGGCCCGCTCCCCATCGAGGCCGATCACCCAGGTCATGGAGGCCTCGAAGTCATCGACGAACACGATCTGCTCGATGGGGCCGAGGTCGGGATCGAGCACCAGGTCGCCGGTGTACGTCGGGGCGCCGGTGTCGATGTTGTGGCGGCGTGCGGGGGAGAGACGGATCGCCAGGAACGCCTCACCGTCCACCGGAACCGGGTCTCCCGAGGTGGCCAGAAACGGCGGCGCCTCGTATCCCACGATGTAGAGCGGGGTCCCTTCCCCGGTGAGGTCGAAAACGATCCTCACAAAGCCGGGGTGGTCGCCGACAGCGACATCGGTCAGCTGTGGTCCCGGGTTGCCTGTGATCTCGAGGTTGGTGACGGTCTCGATGCCGCCGATGAACACCGTGGTGGTGGGAGCCGCCGTGGTCGTCGTGACCACGGTGGTGACCGGCGCTGCAGTCGTGGTGGGAGCGGCACCGGTGGTGGTGGTCGCCGCTTGTGGGTCATCGTTGCTGATGATCACCACCGCGACCATCGCCAGCCCGGCGACGAGGACACCGATGAGCACCGGGAACAGCAACGACGGACGGGCACGCTGGATCAACGACCACCTCCTCCGGCGAGGTTATCGCAGCGTGAGGTGGTCCCCGGTGACGTCGACCGTGACCGTGTCGTCCTCGCCGAACCAGCCCTACCGCACCGGATCGAGGCGGTAGAGGGCGCCCTGCAGGGTGATCAGGTAGACCTCGCTGCGTGGTCCGACGAGGAAGGCGGTGGGGAGGACGCCCGACTGCCGCACCACCCATTCAGTGGGGGTCGCCGGTGGTGAATCGATCGGCACCGAGCGGATCCAACCGCCGCAGAAGTCGGCGAAGAACACCTCACCGACGAGTTCCGGCATCGCCGATCCTCGATAGACCGGACCGACGATCACGGCGCAGGCTTCGGGATTGGGGAGGGCGAGCCAGGGGTGGAGACTGGTCGCGGCGGAAGCACAGCCCGGTTCGCGGAAACACTCCGGTCCCTCCATTTCCGACCACCCGAGATTGGCCCCGGCGTCATCGCGCCGATCGAGCCGGTTGATCTCCTCCCAGCGGAGATTGCCGACGTCTCCGACGATCACGGAACCGGCGTCGAACCACAGGCTCCACGGGGCGCGCACCCCGTAGGCCCAGACCTCGGGCAGCCCCGCCACCCCATCGGCAAAGGGATTGTCGGGAGGTATCGCATAGGGCACTGCGGTGTCGACGTCGAGGCGGACCACCGTGCCGGGGAGGGTGAACGGATTCTGCCCGTGTCGCAGCGCATCCTGAGAGTCTGTGCTGCCGGTGTCCGGGGGGACGAACCCACCGTCTCCGAACCCGATCCAGAGCATGCCGTCCGGTCCGAAACGGATCGTGCCTCCCTGGTGGCTCTCTTGGGGTTGCGGAACCCGAATGACCTCGACGGCCGAGTCCGTGTCGAACGTCTCGCCATCGGGATCCACGAGGAACGAGAAGACCACCTGCGCTTCGGTGCCGACCTCGGTGAACGAGAGAAAGACCCGACGGTCGTCGGGGTACCGGGGGTGAAAGGCGATGCCCACCAGCCCCTGATCGGCGAATCCCGCCTCGACGTCGTCGGCGAGGTCTATGGCCGACAACCCGAGCAACGCGCTGTCCGCGACGACCCGGACCGTCCCCTTTCGCTCGGTGATGAACATCCGATCGGTACCGGGCTGCAA
>CAYTTU010000163.1:0-5969 GCA_964440905.1 uncultured Acidimicrobiia bacterium
CCGGATCTGGTGGTGATCGTCGGGGGTACGAGCGCGATCGCCGAGTCGGTAGCGGCCGCCATCGCCGCCAGTCTGCCGGATGCGGCGGTCCAGCGGCGCTGGGGTACCAACCGTTATGACACCGCCGTGGCCCTCTCCCAGGGAGCGTTTGCGGGTCCGGTGGACACGGTGTTTGTGGCCACCGGGAGGGACTTCCCTGATGCTCTGATCGCAGCCCCGGCGGCAGTAGCCGCGGGAGCGCCACTGCTGCTGGTCTCTCCCGATGGTCTGCACGGCTCGGTCGCCGCCGAGATTCAACGACTCGCCCCGTCAACCGTCATCATTGTCGGCAACGAGACCGCGGTTCCGGTCCACGTCCAGCAAGCGATCGAGACGCTGGCTCCCTCGGTGAGACGGATCGGAGGTTCGGACCGGTACTCGCTCGGGGTCAACCTCGCTGCCGATCAGTGGCCTGGCGGTGCCGACACGGTTCACCTTGCCCGCGCCGACATCTTTCCCGATGCCATGGCGACCGGACCGATGACACGGATCGCCAACGGCCCCCTGCTGCTCGTCGACGTCGATCGCATACCGATCGTGGTGGGACGCGAGCTGAATCGCCTGGACCCGACCAGGATCATCATCCTCGGCGGCCCCAGCGCCGTATCACCCACGGTCGCGGCGGTACTGGAACTGGGCAGGTCGGGATTCGAGACGACCGAGGTGTCGCCCGGAGACAGCGGCCCGGCGGTCGAGTATCTCCAGCGGGTCCTTACCCACGCTCGGCTATACCGGGGACCGATCGATGGCCGCTACCCCAACGATCCTTGGCAGGAGCCCGGATCGATGACGGCCGCGGTCTACGCCTTCCACAAGCTGTACCAGTCTCCGCAGGGCAACGCCTGGACCCCGAACGACCACGTCGGCCCCCATTGGACCATTGAGGACTGGCAGCGGTTGGGTTCGTTCACCCCGGAGCCTCCGGTGGCCCGGGCGGGAGAGTCCGACCGGTTCGAGGTTGACGCCCACCACGAGGTGATGTGGCTGATCCTCGACGGCGAGGTGGCCGGGATCTTCCACGTCAGCGTCGGTGGCGAGTTCACCTACTGGTACTCCCCCAACGGGAAGTACGAGGTCGCCCACACCCCCCGCGGCGACTTCGATGTCCCACGCTATCGGCTGGTGGCCAACAGGACGCTCGCCTATCAGCAGGGCTACATGTACCGGGCCTGGGATTACGAGTTCACCCACCGCTGGATGGCGCTCCACGGGTACCGCACCGTGCCGCCGTACCCCGCCTCGCACGGGTGCGTCCGGGTGGTCTTCGACGACGCCGACTGGATCTACGCGCAGGTCGGGGGGGGAATCGGCTTGCCGTTCCACATCTGGGAGGGATAGGTTCTTGGTTGCCTGGCTGGCCGTAACGACCCCGTAGCGGCCTTGACGGTACGGTGGGCGACCTCGATGACCCTCAATCGTCGGCCACCCCGGTGGATCGGCAACACCGTCATAGTCACTGCCGCACTGCTGTTCCTCGCGGTGATGGTCTCCAGCATTCGGTGGGGTGGTCCGGGAAAGCCTGATTACGGGACCATCATTCTGCTGATATATGCGGTCGTCGGTGGTCTGGTGTTGCGCCACTCGGCGCGTAACCCGATTGGAATCCTCCTGGCGGTGATGGGTGTCGTTCCATTGCTAGGGGCCCTGGCGGAGACGATCGCGGTGCACGACACCATTTCCGGTTTCGGCGGTGAATTGGCGGCTTGGGTCCGGGGCTGGTTCTTCATGGTGTTTCTCGGCGGGTTTGTTCCGCTGTTTCACGTGTTTCCCACCGGACGGCCCCTCCCAGGTATTTGGCAGTGGTGGTACCGATCGACACTGCTCGGCGTCGGGCTGATGGTGTTCCTCACGATGTTCGGTCCATCCGACGATGCCCGCGCGGTGAATCCGTTTGAAGTGTCGTTCTTGGTCGCGGTCGCGCCGGTCATCGACACGGCGATGGTTGCGCTCATGATTGCCGGCCTGGTCACAGCGATCCTCTCACTCGGAGTGCGGTTCCGCCGCTCCCGCGGCCGGGAGCGGGCGCAACTGAAGTGGTTCTTCTTTAGCGTCGTGCTGGCCGTGGTCTTGCTCTTCGGCGGGCGGCCCCTAGTTGATGCGTTGGGCTGGATCCCGCTTTGGCTAAGGGACCTTCTGGAAATTGTGACGTACTCACTCCCCGCTCTAGGCATCTTCGTCGCAGTGACCAAGCACGGCCTGTTCGATATCGATCGGATCGTGAGCCGCACGGTTTCGTACGCGGTAGTCGGACTCGTGCTGGCGGCGGTCTATGTGGTTCCGGTATTGGTGCTTCCCGAGGCGCTCAATTTGTCGAGCGATCTGACCGTGGCGATGGCGACGTTAGGCGCCCTTGCGGTGTTCAACCCGTTGCGGCGTCGGGTGCAGTCGGTGGTGGCTCGGCGGTTCGATCGAGAGCGATATGACGCCGAACGGGTGGTGGCGGCGTTCTCAGGCCGGTTGCAATCTGCAGTAGACCTGGTCCGGTTGACCGACGAGTTGGGTCGAACTGTGGGTGAGGCGCTCCATCCCACAGCGGTGGCGCTATGGGTTGCCGCTTCGTCTAAGCGCTGATCGCGAACACGACGGGATCCGGAGCCCACGGCGGACCTTCGACAGGGACTCCGAGGGGCCGCATCCCCTGCTCGGCAACGACCTCGATCACCCCGGTAGATCGGCGCCACAACCGCCGTTGAAGCCCCACTCGTCGTTGCAGTCGTACTGCTCGCCGATCAGGGTGATCGTCCCGGACGGGAACTCGATCGTCGCGACGATCACCACCCAATGTGGCGCCAGGTCCGTGATGGGCACGGTCAGCGTCTCGCCGTTTTCAACGATGATGGTCACCTCGCCGTCGGCGTCGGCGGAGCCGATATCCCAGTGCTCCACCATCACCGTGTACGTGATCGACTCGGGTTGACGCAGCGTGATGTTCTCCGGCCCGAAAGAGCCGGTGTCGTCGATGTCCTTGGTGGGGTCGTCATCCGACGATCCGATTACCCCCCAATCCGGAGACGAGCCGATACAGGTGTTCCACGTGCAGTCGTTCGACCTCGACCCGTCATCGGTTCGGTCGTTGATCCGACCTCCCTCGCGAATGAGGTGGAGCTCGAAGTCGTCACCCAGAGCGTCCCAGGTCAGTGTCACTTGGAGTGCTGCGGTGGTGCAGGCACCGCTCACGGGATGCACGACCACTCCACTGATACCGGCGTCGTTCTGCCAAGCAAGCTTCACCGACTGCTCCCCGCAGAACAGCGGAACGGTTACCTCGAACTCACCGCCGTCGTTGGGGAAATGGCCCCCCACAGCATGGCCGCGACCGTCATCGACAAAGAACACTCCATTCCCGTCAGCCCCGACGACGGTGCCGGACAGGGACAGCGTCGTTGCTCCCCCAACGTCGGGAGCGAAATCGGTGATGCCCGCGATCTCGGGGCAGCCGCTGCAGGTCACTGCGCCCGGCTGGTCGACGGAAGGCAGCGGGTCGGTCAAAGCAAATTCGGTCGTGGTCGGCGCTTCGGTCGTCGTGGTGGTGACGCCGCTGTCGCCTCCGCAGCCAGCGAGGAGCACAGCCAGTGCGATGGTCATGGTGGCGCGGACTCGCATGGTCAGCCCTCCAGTGTTGCGATCGACCGTTTGCATCTCAGTCCAACACGCACCCGGCTGTGACACTCAGGACACTACCACCAGCGGCGCGTCGCTCCTTGGCCACGATCTGGTGGTCGCCATAATCAGCACCGAGACTCGGGGGACGAGCAGAAGCATCACCGCCACGACAGGCGACAGCCCTTCTCTCCTCGGAGCCCGGCTTCCTAGGATCGCCGGCATGACCGATCCCGTAGACGAGCAGATCGCCGCCGCCGTCGAAGCGGTGCGAGCGTCGATCCCGATCGCAGACACTCTCGGGATCTACCTCTACGGATCGGCGGTGACCGGCGGTTTGAACGTCGATAGCGACCTCGACATCTTCGTCGTGACAGGCCGACGACTCAGTCGCGACGAGAAGCGCGCGGTGGTCGGTCGTCTGATGCCGATATCGGGACGAGCAACGCGTCCCCCTGCTTGGCGACCACTCGATGTCACGGTCGCGGCGCACGGCGACCTCCGGCCATGGAAGTACCCGCCACACATGGATCTTCAATACGGCGAGTGGCTGCGCGAGCAGTTCCTCGCGAACGACCTGGGACTGGCTCCATCGGTGTCTCCCGACCTCGCGGTCGTGACGACCATGGTCCGTGACTCGGGGAGGGCTATCGAGGGTCCGCCTCCGCGAGCAATCCTCGATCCAGTCCCCGGGATGGATCTCAGAAGGGCAATGACCGATGGATTGCCCGCACTCCTCGATGACCTCGAGGATGACACCCGGAACGTCATCCTCACGGTTGCGCGCATCTGGGTGACCACCGCGACCGGTCGTATCGTGTCGAAGGCCGACGCCGCTGATTGGGCGATCAGCCGAGTCGCTCCCGAGCTACGCCCTCCACTCGCTCGGGCGCGTGACCTGTACGAGGGGGGCGGATTCGGTCCATGGGAAGACATGCAGGCAGTCATGAGCACCGTCAGCGCGATGCAGTACGAGATCGGTCGCCTCGTCGACGAACCCGGCGACACGACTTAGCGCGTTGATCTCGCAACGTGGTGGCTAGGGAGCCGTGGGTGCAGACAACGTCGCCGAGCCGGACCGCCTCAGGAGCCGACCGGCACCGTAGTCGTGTCTCCCGGCGAGGGGTTGTCGTCGCCGGAGCAACCGGCAGCGGCGATGCTCAGCACAACCCCCAGGATCGCGGTGATAATGATTCTGGTGGAGCGGCGCATCGGATGCACCCTAGCCCTGCGCCTTGTATCAGTGGCGAACCCTGGTCGTCCGGATAGCCGGGGGGACTTCCTAATGTCTCCAGAATGGGTCTGCACCGCGAACCGAACCGGTACCTGAGGATGGCTACGGCCGTCTCGGCGGCCGGGATCCTGCTGATGCTGATCGGGGGTCTCTTGGCAATCCAAGCCGGGGTGGGCCGGGCTTCTCCAGTAGTGGCCGCCGAACCGCCCGCCGGGGCTGGGTCGGACTTGCCGGCTCTAACCGTGGCCCCACCGAGCACCACCACCCCTTCGACCACCACCTCGTCGAGCACCACGACGACCACGACCTCTACCCTGCCCCCGCCACCCACCTCGGCCCCGCCGGCACCGGAGAATCGCTACGTGGTGCCCCTCTCTGAGGCCGAACCCGAGGCGAAACAGCTTGCCGCCGACATCGCATACGAGTTGACCACGTATGGAGCCTCCGACGACCATACGGCCCGACTGAATGCGCTCGCCGGTTTCTCTGGCGTCGATCTGCTCGCCCAGGCCGCCGAGCCCCTGATCTACCCCGGATCGTGGTCGCGGGGAGAGGTGATCTACCCGCAGTTGGGGGGGCTACGCAACGATCGCGCCTCGGTGATGGTGGTGACCCGCCAGACGGTGGGATCCAGCGGCGAGGTCGACTTCTTCTCGGTGGTGCGGACCCTCGACATCCGTCTGGTCCTCGGTGAGTCGGGCTGGGAGTTCGACTCGCTCAGCTCGGCGGGAGGCACCTTCGGGAGCATCGAGGGCCTGGGCCTGGCCCATGCCGTGGCCAGCGATCCCCGGATCGAGATGCCCGACTCGGCCCGTCTCGACATCCTCTCCGGGCGGGTGTCACCGATCCTCCTCGAGTTGATGGCCGACATGGCAGACCAAACCCCCTATGCCGTGGCGGTCCTGGTCACCGGTCACCCGCACAACGTGTTCGAGACCGATCGCATGAGTGATCACACGGTGGGACGGGCGATCGACATCATTCGGGTCGGGGACCGTCGGGTGATTGACGACCGCAGCGAGGGATCGGCGACCCACGCTTTGGTCGCTTGGCTCTACAACCGCAAGGACGTCCGCCAGGTGGGCAGCCCCTGGGA
>CAYTTU010000164.1:0-5726 GCA_964440905.1 uncultured Acidimicrobiia bacterium
ATCACCCGGCAGTACTGGCGCGACATCATCCTCGGGGTCAATGACGGGCTGGTCTCAATGCTGTTGCTGGTGGCCGGCGTCGTCGGCGGTGGACTCGACGCCGACCAGGTCCTGCTCACCGGTGTGGCCGGCGCCATCGCCGGGGCGGTATCCATGGCCGCCGGCGAGTATCTCGCCACCAAGTCCCAGGACGAGGTGTTGACGGCGGAGTTGGAACTGGAGCGCACCCACATTATTCACTACCGCGACCAGGAGGTCGACCAGATCCGCGAGATGCTCACCACCATGGGGGTGGCCGCCTCCGATCTCGACACCGTCGCCACCGCGCTTACCCGCGACGACGAGACACTCCTCAACGCCATGGCAGCCCTCGAGTTCGGCGTGGTCGATTCGGAGCGCCGCTCTCCGTACAAGGCGATGGTGATGTCCGGTCTGTTGTTCCTTGGGGGTGCGCTGTCGTCGGTGGTTCCATTCTTCTTCGTCGACTCGACTGGCGTCGGACTCGCCTGGGCGGCCGGGGTCACCGCCATCGGACTGTTCGGGGTGGGGATGGTCAAGGCCATCGTCACCCGTTCCAACAAGGCGCTCGCCGGACTGGAGAATCTGCTCATCGCCGGCCTCGGCGGACTCGTTGCCTGGTGGGTGGGCCGCTTGGTGGGCGCCGGGCTGTCCTGAACCACCTGCCGGACGGCACTGTCCGTGACGGCTTTGGGGTGATAACGCGAGGGGGTGTCCGTTTCCCCTCCCCCGGCCGGGGGGCGAGTGCTGGTGGGACCGTTCCTCACCGAGCGGGAGTTCGAGCGAACGGTTGGCGCCCCACCGGGTTCGATTCGCGCTCATCCCTATTTGCTCCGCATCGACGGGGTGCTTTCGCTGGAGCCGGCCTACCCGGCGTTCCAACTGGACCAGGACGTGGTGCGCCCCGAGATCGCCTGGCTGGTGACGCTGCTGCGCCGCCACATGGACGACCTCGAAGCCTGCGACTGGTTCTACCGCCCCTGCCCTGACCTGGCCGGGCTGACGCCGCTCCAGTGGCTCGACCGCGATCAGAGCATGGAGGCCGCCGGACGGGCTATTGGCGGAGGTCAGCCCCCGGCGCAACCGCAGCCCCCGGCGCAACCGCAGCCTCCGGCGGCGCCGCAGCCGCTGCCCCGTGCGGCGTGAGCACCCCGGACCCGTATCTGACTCGCAGCAACGAGAGCCGGTGATCCGCAAGCCGGCGGTCAGGGTCGTATCGTCTCTTCGGTGACCGCCGTCACCGGCCCGCCGGAGACCCGCTACGCCCACACCACCGAGGGGGATGTCGCCTACCAGGTGTTCGGAGAGGGCCCGCCGCTGCTACTGGTCACCTCGTGGCTGCAGAACCTCGATGCCATGTGGGACGAGCCATCGATGGTGCGGCTGCTGATGCGCCTCGCCTCGTTCTCGCAGGTGATCTGTTTCGACAAGCGCGGCTCAGGGGTCTCCGACCCGGTGCCTCTCAGCCATCTCCCCACCCTCGAGCAGTGGATGGACGACGCCCGTGTCGTACTCGATGCCACCGGTGTCGGCCCGGCGGTGGTCATCGGCGATACTGAGGGCGGCCCAATGGCGATGCTCCTCACCGCCACCGAACCGGATCGGGTCGCATCCCTCGTGCTGCTCAACACCTTTGCCCGGTGGCGCCGCGACCCCGGCTATCCGATCGGGATGCCCGAGGCCACCTATCTCCGACTCCTCGACGGCTACCGGAAGAACTGGGGGATAACCGGAGAGATCCTCGACCTCACCGCGCCCGACGGCGCCACCGACCCCCGATTCCGCGCCTGGTTCACCCGCTATCAGCGCCTGGCCATGCCACCGACCGCGGCGGCGACCATGTATGAATGGGTGACCTCGCTGGACATCCGCCCGCTCCTTCCCGAGCTCCGGGTGCCGACACTGGTGATCCAGCGACGCGATGCTCGCCATCACCGCGCCGGTTACGGGCGGTATCTCGCCGACAACATCCCCGGAGCCCGCTATCTGGAACTCCCCGGCACCGACACCCTCCCGATCAACGCCGGGGACACCGGGCCGGTCGTGGATGCCGTCGAGCAGTTCGTCACCGGTTCCCGCCCCGGTCCTCCGGCGGAGCGCCGTCTCGCCACGATCGTCTGTACCGACGTCGTCGGATCCACCGCCATCGCCGCCTCCTCCGGGGATGCCGCCTGGCTCAGCCTGCTGCGCCGCCACGATGACGTGGTGCGGTCGCACCTCGCCACATACCGCGGGCGCGAGGTGAACACCACCGGCGACGGCTTCGTCGCCGCCTTCGACGGCCCGGGGCGGGCGGTGACGTTCGCCTCCCACCTCGTGGCAGCCTTGGATCGGCTCGGCCTGCGGATTCGCGCCGGGGTGCATACCGGAGAGATCGAGGAGAACGGCGGCGTGGTCGGGGGGCTAGCGGTGCACATCGCGGCGCGCGTCATGTCTCTGGCCACCGATGGCGGTGTCGTGGTGTCGGGCACGGTGCGCGACCTTGTGCTCGGCTCGGGGATCGAGTTCGCCGAACGGGGCACCCACGAACTCAAGGGGGTTCCGGGGCGCTGGACGGTGCACGCCGTGGTCCACGTCCCCTGAGAAGTCCTCACACGTCGTTGCGCAGCAGATCCTCGGTGCTCTCCCGCCGCACCACCAACCGGGCCTTGCCGTCGGTCACGAACACCACCGCCGGCCGGGGCATCTTGTTGTAATTGGAACCCATCGAGTGCCCATAGGCCCCGGTCACCGGCGTGGCCAGCAGGTCGTCGACCCGGAGGTCGGCGGTGACCGAGCCATCCCGGATCAGGACGTCGCCCGATTCGCAATGTTTGCCCACGACGCGCACCAGGCGGGAGCGATCCGCCGCCACCGCCCGGGGCAGGAAGGCTTCGTAGCCGCTGCCGTAGAGCACCGGGCGGGGGTTGTCGCTCATCCCCCCATCCACTGCCACGTAAGTGCGCACCCCGGGAATCTCCTTGATGCTCCCCACCCGGTACAGGGTGACCGCGGCGGCCGCCACGATCGCCCGTCCCGGCTCCGCCCACAGCGTCGAACGCAGCCCGAGTGCTGCAGCCGTCGCCTTGAGGGTGTCGGCCCATTCCGTGATCCCGGGGGCGCTCTCCCCCTCCACGTAGGCCACCCCCAGCCCCCCGCCGATCGACAACTCAGCCAGACCGTAGGGGGCGGCGAAGCCGGCGACGGTGCGCAACGCCTCGGCATACGACTCCACCCGGTACACCTGGGATCCGATGTGGCTGTGCAGACCGCGCAGGTCGAATGACTTCGAGGCCAGCACCCGCTCCACCGCCCTGGTGGCATCGCTGTTGGCCACCGTGAATCCGAACTTGGAGTCGTCCTGGCCGGTGGCCAGGTACTCGTGGGTGTGGGCCTCCACCCCGGGGGCCACCCGGAGGAACACCCGGGGCACGGGATGCCCTGCCGCCACCAGGCGCTCGATGCGTTCCAGTTCGTCGAACCCGTCGACCACCAGCCGGCCCACTCCGGCATCAAGCGCCGTCTCCAGTTCGGCCACCGACTTGTTGTTGCCGTGGAACACCAGGCGTTCTGCAGGCACGCCGGCACGCATCGCCACCAGTGCCTCGCCCTCGGTGGCCACGTCGAGCCGCATCCCCTCCTCATGGACCAGGCGCGCCATGGCCAGGCAAAGGAATGCCTTGGTGGCGTACACCGCACCGTCGCCGAAGGCGGCCACCGCCTGGCGACAGCGCTCCCGGAGGTGGGCCTCGTCGTAGACGAACAGCGGGGTCCCGTACTCGGCGGCCAGGTCAAGGGTGTCACAGCCCCCGATCAGCAACTGGTCCCGCTCCCCCACCGTGGCGTTGTCAGGAAGCAGTGACCACGGGAGGACGGACATGGCGCCGATGCTACCGAGCGAGCGTCCACCCCCTCCCGGGTTGCCTTTGCTCACCGCTAGGTGTAGGGTTCGTGTCACCATGACACGAACCTCCGGTGCGGTCCCTCCTAAGGGATACGACTCCTCCGCCTTCCCCGCCTTTGCGGTCACCGTTGACGTGGTGATCCTCACCATGAGCGCCGGCAGCTTGCAGGTGCTGCTGGTGCGCCGTGGCGACGACCCATACAAGGGCATGTGGGCGGTCCCCGGAGGATTCAAGCGCCCTCCCGAGACCCTGGACCAGGCGGCACGACGCGAGTTGTCCGAGGAGACCGGGGTCGATGCCGCTGCGCTACTGCGCCAGTTCGGGGCCTATGGCGACCCGGATCGCGACCCCCGGATGAACGTGGTCACGGTGGCCTACCTCGCCGTGATCCGTGATCTCGGCCCGGTGGTGGCCGGATCCGATGCCGCCGATGCCGCCCTCCATCCGGTGGGGCGGGTGCTATCCGGTGACCTCGACCTCGCCTTCGACCATCAGCGCATCGTCGCCGACGCCCTCGACCGAGCCCGGCTGGAGCTCGAGGTCAGCGGGGTAGCCACCGCCTTCGTCGGTGCCACCTTCACCCTTGCCGAGCTACGCACCGTCTACGAGGCGATCTGGGGAGTGCAGCTCGACGCCGCCAACTTTCGCCGCTCCCTCACCACCGCCGAGGGGTGGCTGGTGCCCACCGGGCGCCACGCCGAGCCCGGCGCCGAGGGCGGGCGACCCCCCGAGCTGTTTCGCGCCGGCCGGGCCTGGCGCCACGGCGGTCCGATCCACAGAAACCCCGACCGGAGGAAGTCACGATGAACCCGATACCCCCGACCATGAAGGCTGCGGTGGCGCGCCGCTACGGCAAACCCGAGAGGGTGCAGATCGAACAGGTCCCCACCCCCTCCCCCGGCCCCGGAGAGCTGCTGGTGCGGGTGCGCGCCACGACCTTGAACCGCACCGACTGCGGCTACCGACGCGGCAAGCCGTTCATCATCCGCTTCTGGGGTGGTCTGCGCCGGCCCCGCAATCCCATCTGGGGCACAGAGTTCGCCGGAGACGTGGCGGCTCTGGGCGAGGGCGCCAGCCGGTTCGCGGTGGGCGATCGCATCGCCGGCTGGTGCGATGGCACCTTCGGGGCGCACGCCGAGTATGTGGCGATCAAGGAGACCCGGCTGATCGTCCCCATCCCTGCAGGACGGAGCTACGCCGAGGCCGCTCCCAGCACTGAGGGGGCGCTGTACTCGCTGGGTGTATTGCGCAAAGCGAAGATCGGTCCCGACTCCGACGTCATGGTGTACGGGGCCACCGGTGCCATCGGCAGCGCCGCGGTGCAGGTCGCCAAGGATCTCGGCGCTCGGGTCACTGCCGTCGGCCCCACCGCCCACCTCGAGATGATCAAGGGACTCGGCCCCGACCGGGTGATCGACTACCAGACCGAGGACTTCACCCGCGACCAGCAGCGCTACGACCTGGTGCTCGACGCCGTTGCCAAGTCGTCCTTCTGGAAGACCCGGCGCCTCCTCAAGAAGAAGGGCATCTATACCGCTACCGACGTGCGGGGGTCCCAACTCCCCGTCCTGGCATTGCCGGTGATCGTGGGGTGGGTGGTGATGATGGCCCTGTTCTTCAAGCTGTCCCCGGGAAGGAAAATGATGTTCGTGATTCCCACCAAGGATCCCGAGGGGATTCGCTACCTCAAGGAGTTCATCGCCAGCGGGAGGTTCCGTCCGGTGCTCGACCGCACCTACCCCCTCGACCAGATCGTCGACGCCTACCGCTTCGTCGAGACCGGACAGAAGGTGGGCAACGTTGTGATCGAGGTGGGGTAGGTCA
>CAYTTU010000165.1:0-2758 GCA_964440905.1 uncultured Acidimicrobiia bacterium
GCGCGGGCGGTGCCCCCCATCGCCGCAACGAGATTGGCCACGATGGAGAGGCCGAGACCACTCCCCTCGGGGCGCACCGGGCGATAACGGGTCGCCACGTAGAGCCGCTCGAACACGTGGGGCAGGTCGGCGGAGTCGATCCCGGGACCGGTGTCGGCCACCGCGATCTCCAGCGCTGCGGCGGTGCGGTGCAGCAGCAGAGTGACCGTCCCCGCCTCTGGGGTGTAGCGCAGGGCGTTCTCCAGCAGGTTGGCCACCACCTGGGCAATGCGATCCGCATCGAGGGTCACCACCCCCACCGGCTCGATCGAATCCACCAGCCGTACCCCGGCCGCAGCGGCCCGCTCCTCGAATCCGTGCAGCACCCCGCGCAGGTGGGCAGAGAGGTCGAGCGGCTCGGGTCGCATGCCGAACTCGGCGGCCTCGATGCGCGACAGCAGCATCAGATCTTCGATGAGCCGGCGCAGCCGATCGGTCTCGGTGCCCAGCACCGCGCCCACCCGCCCCAGATCGTCGGGGCCGACCCGACCCTCGGCCATCGCCTCGGCGTAGCCCCGCAGCGTGGTGAGCGGGGTGCGCAGGTCGTGCCCCACCGCCACCAGGAACTCCCGCTCCCGACGGCGCGCCTCCTCCAATTGGCCGGCCATGTCGTTGAAGGCGTCGCCCACCTCGTCGACCTCGTCGCCGGAACCGGTGGGAACCCGCGCGGTGAGATCGCCGCCGGCAACCCGGCGCGCTGCACCGCGGAGCCCGGCGAGCCGCTTGACGGCAAAGCGGCTGAAGGAACCGGCGAGAACGGCGGCGAGCAGCACGGCCAGCACCAGGGCAAGGAGGAAGCGCGCCCCCACCTCGCGCCAGGGGAACAACTCGATGGTGGTCCCGATCACCACCACCAGGCTGCCCCGCTCTCCGATGCGAATCGGCCGGGCCACCGCGGTGACGGTGCGCCCCTCCACCTCGGCATCGAAGGCAACGATGCCCGCCAGATCGGAGATGTCGGGAACCTGCTCCAACAACGGGCCCGGGGTACCGAGCACGGTCACGGCACCGCGCGGCCCAACGATGCCCGCCTCGACGAACTCGTGACCCCCCACCATGGCGACGTCGCGCAGGATCTGGGCGATCCGGACGCGGCCGTCGTCGACCGGGATCTCCCCGGCCGGGAGGTTGGCCTCCACCAGCCGGGCAGTGGCCTGGGCCTGACGAGCGAACTCGGCCCGCGCCGAAGTCTCCACCGAGCGGCTGATCAAGGCTGCCGCCGCCAGACCACCCACCAGCAGCGTGGTCACTGCCACCGCCACCATCCCCCAGAAGAAGCGGCGGCGCATCAGCCCTCGAACCGGTAGCCGACACCCCACGCGGTGTCGATCGGGATCCCGTCGAGTTTGCGACGCAACTGGCGCACATGGACGTCGACGGTGCGGGTCTCCCCCAGGTAGTCGTATCCCCACACCGACTCCAGGATCTGTGCCCGCGACAGCACCAGGCCGCGGTTCTCCGCCAGGTACCACAGCAGGTCGAACTCGCGCGCCGTGGGACGCACCACCTCATTCGAGGGTGTGGTCACCTGACGCCGCCCGGAGTCGATCACGAACCCGGACGCCTCGATGGTCGCCGGAGCCCGCGGTGGCTCCTCGGCGCGCCGCAGCACCGCCTTGACCCGCGCCATGACTTCGCGCGGCGAGAACGGCTTGGTGATGTAGTCGTCGGCACCCACCTCGAGCCCGACGATCTTGTCGACTTCGTCGGCGCGGGCGGTGAGCATGATCACCGGCACATCGGATGTGGCCCGGATCCGCCGGCACACCTCGAGGCCGTCGATTCCGGGCAGCCCCACGTCGAGCAGCACCACCCGGGGGTCGCGCTCCCGCAGCGCCTCAAGGCCGCGCTCCCCGTTGGGGGCGTGGATCAGGCGGAAACCCTCCTGCTCGCAATACAGGCGCAGCATCTCGGCGATCGCCGCCTCGTCCTCGATGAGCAGCACCGTGCCTTTGCCGGTCGTGGTCATGGAGCAATCATCGCGGTGCGGCGTTAGGAGAGTGTGAAGCCTCCGCGACGAGCGCAGCGGACTCCCCGCCCTCCCAACGCACCAAGACCGCATCGCCGGGCGCCGCGACCCGCCGCAGCACCGCCAGCGCCGCCCAGCCCTCCCCCAATGGGGCGGAGGTGCTGACCGTTCCAGCCGCAATGTCGCCACGCACCACCTCCGCCCCCGACGGCGGCACCTGCCCGGTTCCGTCGAGGCGACGCAGCAGTCGGTTGACGTGGCCCCGGCTGTCGATTCGGGCCACCAATTCCTGGCCCAGGTAGCAACCCTTGGTGAACGACACCGACTCGGGCGCCAGACCGGTCTCCTGGGGGATGGTCCCCTCGTCGACGTCGACCCCGAACCACGGCTCGACGGCGGCGATGCGATGGGCGGCGAACTGCGCCGCGGTCAGCACAGTGTCATCCGGTGGAACCGGGGCGAACACCACCGACCATCCCACCGGGGTGGACACGGTGAGACCCTCGGTCGCCTCCGACCATCCCGGCGGGGCGGTGGTACTCCCCCACACCGAGTGCCCGGGTCGGGGATCGATCGCAAAATCCGCCTTTACCCGAAAACGGAACTGCTCCAGATTGGAGACCACCGCGGGGGTCTGTTCGGCCTGGCACACCAGCCCGACCCGTTCCTCACCGCGCAACACCCACAGGATGGCGCGCAGCTTGCCGCGGGGTTCGAGCAGGAACGCCCGGCGCACCTCCCCCGACGCCA
>CAYTTU010000166.1:0-4978 GCA_964440905.1 uncultured Acidimicrobiia bacterium
AGTGGCGAGATTCGGCTCCGGCGGCCCTACGGCAACCACGGCGACAGCCGACGCCTGCTGGCCACGGTCACGGACAATGGCCGTGGCGGCGCCACCGTGCACATGTCCTGGGACGATTCGTTCCCAGCTCGGATCTCGACGCGGCGGGCGGCGCGGCGCCTCTGTCAGCGCACCCGTGAGTTGCTGGCGTGACCAAACTGGCTGGAGGCGCCGCGGTCGGCGTCGGAGTGGTGCTCGGCGTCCTGGGGGCCTATTCCGCCTATGAGGCGAGACTGCACAATTCGATCGTGGCTGCCACGGTGCGCAACCCGTGGCCCGGCTACGTGATAGCGGTGTTCGGCGTGGCGATGGTGATCACCGGCGTGGTGCTGTTGGTTCGACGCAGCGCGCGTCCGCCCGCTAGACCAGAGCGCTGAGGTCTACCGGCCGCACCGCGTCGCCGGCGCCGCTTATGGGCGAGATCGAGATCACGGTGTCGGCGGCGGCTCTCACATCGGTGTCGCCGTTGGTTCCGTCGATGGTGTTCACCAGGCCGCCGTACTGGTGGACGTATATACCGGGACTCTGCTCGGCAAAGAGACGGTCGTAGCCGACGCGAGCCAGTCGGGTGATCCGACGCGGGGTGTCGCGACCAGCGGTGTCGGGGATTCCCACATTGAGCACGTCGCCGGGACCCAGCAACGGCGCGGCGTCGCCGACCAGGGCCGCGGCCACCCCGGCAACCCGCTCCCACATGCCGCCTGCGGCGGCGGTGAGCGACCATTCCTTCCACTCCTTCCACGGGACCTGCTCTGAGCCAGTGGAGATGGCGATGGCGGGGACGGCAGCGATCCCCGCCTCGATGGCGGCTCCGACCGTTCCGCTCGACTGGAGATAGGCGGTGCCGTGGTTGTACCCGATGTTCACCCCGGAGACGACGATGTCGGGCCGCTGTGCCGACAGCAGGTGGATACCCAGTTGCACGCAGTCCGCCGGATATCCGCTGCACGCCATGACCTCGACACCGGATACTGAGCGGCGCTCCACCCGGACCGGATCGAACCGCGTGATCGCTTTGGACACCCACGACCGCTCGTGGTCCGGGACGACCACGGTTACCGACCCGATCCCTCCCAGGGCCCGAGCGAAGGGAACCAGACCGGGTGCGTCGACTCCGTCGTCATTGCAGAGCAGGATGTGCATGCCGCGACGGTACCCCGGAATCGGCTTCGCCAGGGAACCAGCAGGGCTGCCGATATCGTCCCAGTCGGGACACCCAACGGAGGTTCAGGCCCATGCGTCGCTCGGTTCCGCTGCTCGCCGCCATCGCCTTGATCCTCACCGCCTGTTCCGGACAGTCCGGGACCACCGGCACCACCGGAGGCTTCTCCGGGTTCGCATCCGGCTTCGATCCCCGTGACCTCACCTTCTCGGCTCGCCTGGTGCCCTTTGACGCCTGTGACGCGGTTCTCGCCCACTTCAAGGGCGAGGCCCTGGAGCGGGTCGGTCCCTACGGGTTGGGCGGTGGCCCGTACTGGTACGGCCCGATGTTCGGCGGAGCCGTGGCCGAGGATGCGGGGCGCGCCGATTTTGCCGGAACGCCGGTACCGACCACCGGGCCGGTAGGGGGCGACGGCGGCGACGACGGCTTCTCGGGCACCAACGTCCAGGTCGCCGGGGTCGACGAACCCGACATCGTCAAGAACGACGGTGAGCGCATCGTGGCGATCACCGATGGCGTGATGCGGTACTTTGCGGTCACCGGCGCTGATGCGGTGCTCCGCGACGAACTGCGGCTCGAGTCCGGATGGGGTCACCGATTCTTCATCAGTGGCCAGCGCGCCCTCGTGTTCAGCCAGGGCGACGTGTGGGCCATCCCGATGTTTGCCGATGACGCCGCCCGTATCGCACCGGGTGGCTATGGCGCCCCGGTCTCCATCGTCCAGGAGATCGATCTCAGCGACCCGAACGCGTTGCGAGTGGTTCGGACCGTGCGGCTCGACGGCACGTACCTGAGCGCCCGCGCCGTGGGGGACACCGTTCGGTTGGTGGTCTCCTCCTACCCGCACCAGTTGCCTTTCGTATTTCCCTCCAACCCCAGCGCCGAAGACTTCGCCGAGCAGGCCAATCGTCAGATCATCCAGGACTCCTCGATCGAGACCTGGCTGCCCGGCTACACCGTGTACGACGCCTCCGGGGAGGAGACCAGCCATGGATTGCTGGTCGACTGTTCCCGGATGCACCGTCCCGAGGAGTTCGCCGGATTCGACACGCTCTCGGTGACCACGCTCGATCTGGGATCGGGTCTCGATGTCGGGGACGGCACGGGCGTGATCGCCCAGGGTCAGACCGTCTACGCCTCACCGCAGAGCCTCTACGTCTCCACCAATGTCTTCATCCCCGACGATGCGTGGGAGCGGTTCCCCGGGGAGATGGTCGAGCTCGAGCAGACCTATGAGACCGCCATCCACAAGTTCGACATCTCCGGCACCGGACCTGCCAGGTATCTCGCCAGCGGTTCGGTCTCGGGCCACCTGCTCAATCAGTTCGCCCTCGACGACCACGATGGGTTCCTGCGGGTCGCCACCACCACCGGGACTCCGTGGGGTGGTGAGGACAGCGAGTCCCAGGTCGTCGTGCTCGCCGAGCGCGCCGGATTGCTCACCGAGGTGGGCCGGGTGGGAGACATGGGCAAGGGTGAGCGCATCTACTCGGTCCGCTTCATCGGGGAGACCGGTTACGTGGTGACCTTCCGTCAGGTCGACCCGCTCTACGTCCTCGATCTGCGCGACCCGGAAAGTCCCACGGTGTCGGGAGAGCTCAAGATCCCGGGGTACTCCTCCTACCTCCACCCGATCGGCGCCGGTCTCCTGCTCGGAGTCGGCCAGGATGCCGATAGCGACGGCCGGATCCTCGGCGCCAAGGCCACCGTCTTCGACGTCTCCGATCCGGCCGCACCGCGCGAGCTGGGCTCGTGGACGGTGCGCGATGGGTACACCGACGTCGAGTGGGATCACCTGGCGTTCCTGTACTGGGCGCCAGACGACATCGCCGTGCTGCCGCTCTCGCTGTGGCAGGAGCAGTTCTTCGGCGCCGTGGTCCTCAAGACCGACGACGGGGTGCGTGAGACCGGTCGCATCCGCCATCACCGCGAGGAGGGCACCGGTCCGACCAGCGACTGTCGCCAGGTGGAGACGGGCGGTGACACCAAGGCGGCGGGAATGATCATCCAGGTGTGTGGTCCCGAAGATGTTGGCGGCTATGCCAGCACGTCCTGCGAGCCGATCCCCGCCGACGAGGCTGCGGTCTGGGTCGAGGAGTCCTACGGGGTGGAACTGGGCGACCTCGGCGACGAGGACCGGGTGGAACTGTGCTGGCCGGACTACGCCAACCAGGATCCCCTGATTCTGCGCTCGATCGTGATCGGTGACACCCTGTGGACCCTGTCGTGGCGCTCACTGCAGGCCAACGCCCTCGATGACCTGGCGGTGGAGAGCACGATCTGGTTTGGTTAGGAAGCCGACAGCTACTGCTCGGGCGGAGTGGTGTCGGTTTCGGTGCGGACCCACCCGAGCCGTCCCGCACCCCGGCGGGCGCTGTTGAGGGCGGCGTTCGCCCAACCCTTGCCTTGATCGGCGGCCCGGCGGGCCCCGGGGAACTCCCGGCCCAGGATCGACAACCCCGCCAGGATGACCAGGGTGCCGGGTCCGGGCAGCGGGATCAAGACCACCCCGACTGCGACGGTGCATCCCCCGATGACCGCAACCGAGACACGCCGGGCATGGCGGCGCGCCGGGCTGGGGGTCCGGGAGTCGGGCTCTGGCGTGGAGGGAGTCACTGCCCCATTCGACTCCGCCTATGGCGACGCGGTTCCGTCGGGTGTCGGGCGTCGGGCTATTTCCTCCGGGCGATGAGCACCAGGCTGTCGAGCCGCCACCGATTGCCCGCGGAAAACGGGCTGCTCACCAGGCGGATCTCCTCCAGACCGGTGTCGGCGAGCAGTCGGCGCAGGTCGCTGCGGGTGAAGTGCCAGATGTGCTTGTGCGGCTTCAGGGTCCACCACCGCTTGCGGAACACCCGGGCCGCCAGCGAGTCGAATCGAGGGCAGGAGAGCGCCACGATCCCGCCGGGCCGGATCAGCGACACCGCGGCGTCGAGGAAAGCCCGGGGATCCGGCACGTGCTCGATCGTGTCCCAGAACGCGACCACGTCGTGATCTGCGGAGGGCAGATCGACCACCTCACCGACATGGATGGTGGTGCCGACCCGCTCGGAAGCGACTCCGGCCGCCACCGGGGAGAACTCGAGGCCCGCCACCGCAAAGCCGCGCTCCTGGGCGGCCTCGAGGAACATTCCGTAGGCGCACCCCACCTCGAAGAGGCTGCGGCGTTGACCGTCGCCCAGAGCGGAGTCGATCAGGTCGAGCCGACCCTCCGCCCAGGTGCGCTGCAGGCCCTTCGCTCCAGCGGTCTTGTACACCCCGGAGTCGAAATAGGCACGGGCCCCATAGAGATTGAGCCGGCCCTCATGATTGAGTCTGGGGCTCATGAACGCTTGTCCGCACTGCGGGCAGACGACCAGAGAGAACTGATCCAGTTGCCACCGCTTTACGCCCGGCACCCGACAGCGGAAGCACACCGCATCCTCGAAATGTTCTGCTGGATAGATCCCCCACCTCCCCGAGTACTCCATGCGGGGAAGTGAGCGGCGCCAGGCCAGGACGGCGACAGCCCCGGCGACGGTCGGTGCCGCGTAGGTGAGGAAGCGAAAGACGAGTACCGCGGCCGCGACTTCGGCGGAGGCAGCATTGGACAGCCCCGCTGCGAGGAGACCGGTGAGCCCGACCTCGACGATTCCCAGCGACCCCGGGGTGAGCGGGATCGTCGAGATGAGACGGACCAGGGAGAATGCTGCCAGGGCCTCGACCCAGTGCACCTCGCGTTCCGAGACCCCTACCGCAGCCAGGGACGCCACCAGGCACGCGAAAAGCGAAAGGTGA
>CAYTTU010000167.1:0-4715 GCA_964440905.1 uncultured Acidimicrobiia bacterium
TGGTGCCGCTGCCCGCCGCCGCCGACGACCAGCTCGCCGATCGACTCGAGCAGCAGATGACCGCCGAATTCGAGGCGAGCGGGATCGTGATGTGCACCTGGGGTGGTGACTCGGCGGCCGGCCCCTACTCGGTGAGCCGGCATGGTGCCATGTCGATGGCCACCGGTCCGGCTGGGGACCTTATGGTCACCGATGCCCTCACCGTGATGCGGCGCGGCGGGGAGTGGTACGCGGTCGACTTCACCGACCGGGCGGAGTGGTCGTTGAGCGACCGCTACCGGCTGGGCGCACCCGAACCGAGCGAGCGCCTGGGGCGGCCCGGGCGGACCTATGTGGTGTTCGAAGGCGATCTCCCCCGGGTGCGGGTCGTGGTGGACGACGCCACTGCGGTGCCCCTGCTCACCGAGGTGCTCGACGGCGACGGCCGGGTGTTCCGGGTGGCGGCCCTGATGGAGGTCGCCGCGGCGACCGAACAGTCGGACGACATGCCCGGTGAGGTTCGCCGCCGCACCGTCGCCCCGACCGCTGCTGCTCCGCAGTTCCCCGAGAGCCTCGCCGGATACCGCCGAATGGATGCGTACGCCGTGGAGGGGGGCGGGGTGCACGGCTACTACTCGGACGGCCTGTTCTCGTTCTCCGTATTCCAGACGGGTCGCGGCGCCCCGCCCGCTGCCTTCGATGCGGCCACTCGGTTCGGCGTGGACGGCGGCATCTACCTGCGAGTGGTCACCCCCACCGTGGTCTGGGTGTATTGGGCCGCGCCGGACCATTCGTACGTGCTGGTGGGCGATCTGCCCCCGGACCACCTCGCCTCCGCCCTCGAAGACCTGCCCGCCCCCGGCGAGCGCGGCCTGCTGGTCCGGATGTGGCGACGGTTGTTCGGGTAGGAAGTCCTGAGTCCTGAGTCAGACAAGAGGCTGACGACTGACGACTTCTCTACCATTCCTCCCTCCCACCGAAAGGTCACGGACCATGCCCGCCACCGTCGGACAGCCGGCACCCCCGTTCGAACTGCGCGACACCGAGGGCAACATGGTCAACCTCGACTCGCTCAAGGGGCGCAAAACGCTCATCGTGTTCATCCCGTTCCCTTTCACGGGAACGTGTGAGATGGAGCTGTGCACCCTCCGCGACCACCTCGCCGAGCTCAACGACCTCGACGCCAACGTGGTGGCCATCACCACCGACACCCACTTCGCCAACGCCGAGTGGTCCAAGAAGAATCAGTTCGGGTTCGCGGTGCTCTCCGACTTTTGGCCCCATGGTGCGGTCACCGAGGCCTACGGCACGTTCGACCCCCGGGTGGGTGCAGCCAACCGCTCCACCTACGTGCTCGACGAGAACGGGATCGTGCGGAACATCATCGCCACCGAGAGCCGCAAGTTCGCCCGCGAGTACGAGGACTACGTGAAAGCTCTGGAGTCGATCGCCTGACGGCTCCGCCGTCCGGCGAAACGACAGACGACAGACGGTCCTTCTGTCATCTGTGATCTGTCATCTGCCATCTGTCACGGGCTGTCCTCAGCCCGTGACTCTGTACCCCACTCCTCGCACCGTCTCGATCACTGGCGCCTCGGGATGCTCCTCGAGGCGGCGGCGCAGCCGGCGGATGTGCTGGTCGAGGGTGCGGGTCTCACCGAAGAAGGTGTAGCCCCACACCTTGTCGAGGAACTCCTCACGGGGCACCACTCGTCCCGGGCGCTCCATGAGCAGGGCGAGCACCTCGAACTCCTTGCGGGGTAGGTCGATGGTCTGCTCCGCGATGCGGAGCAGGTAGGCGTCGCGATCCAGGGTGGCGCCCCCGACGGTGATCGCGTCACCTCCCGGGACCCGCCGCCGGGTGGCGGCACGTACCCGGGCGAGCAGCTCGCGCAGCGAGTATGGCTTGGTGACATAGTCGTCCGCTCCCAGTTCGAGCGCGGTGACGATGTCGGCCTCGGCGTCTTTGGCGCTGACCACGATCACCGGGACGTCGGACTCGAGCCGGATGGCCCGCAGCACGTCGAGACCGGAGAGCTCAGGGAGCATGAGATCGAGCAGCACCACATCGGGCCGATCGGCGCGGAACTTCTCGAGCCCTCGCCGTCCATCCGGCGCCGAGTCGACCACGAAACCCTCTCGCCCGAAGGCCACCGTCACCGCGTCGACGAATGAAGGCTCGTCCTCCACCAACAGCACCCGGGTCACCGCGGGCTCCACCGGGGCAGGGTCACGATGAAGGTGGATCCCTCGCCTTCCCGGCTGCGGACCGCGATGTCGCCGCGGTGGTTGCGGGCGATGTGGCGGGCGATGGAGAGTCCCAGCCCGGTGCCTCCGGTCTCGCGGCTGCGGGCCCGGTCGACCCGGTAGAAGCGTTCGAAGATGCGGTCCTGGTGGCTCTCGGCGATCCCGATCCCCTGATCGGCGACTGCGATGCTCACCGTCTCGTCGGACACCGTGGTGGTGATGGTTACCGCGGGCGTGGGGCGGCCCTCCTCGGGGAAGGAGTACTTGATGGCGTTGTCCACCAGGTTGGACAGCATCGAGCGCAATTGGCGAGAGTCGCCCGCTACCCGCCCTCCCGCCGGCACCGGCGTCACCTCGAGGCCGATGCCTGCCGCGCTCGCGATCGGCTCCATCTCCCGGACGACGGCTTCCACGACTCCGGCCAGTTCGACCGGTTCGTCGTGGGGGGTGAGGGCCTCGGCCTGGGACAGGTCGAGGATGTCGCCGACCAGTCTGGCCAGACGCTCCGCCTCGCTCCGCAGCCTGCCGGCGAGGCGTTCGGCGGCCGGATCTCCGGTGACGGTTCCCGCCAGTGCTTCGGCCAATGCGGCCAAGGCGGCGAGCGGCGTCTTGAGTTCGTGGCTGGCATTGGCGATGAAGTCCCGCCGCATCGCCGTCACGCGACGCGCCTCGGTGACGTCCTCGATGAACGCCACTGCGCCAAGACTCTCCACGCCGAAATCGAGGGGCACGGCCGAGACCTCGAGCACGGCGCGCACCGGCGTGTACAGCTCGACCTCGACTGCCACCGACGTCCGGTCGAGTACCGCTCGCTCGATCGTGTCCCGTACCCGGACCTGGGCAACTGCCTCGCCGAGTCTTGTGCCCAAGAACCGCTCGGCGGCGGCGTTGGTGGTGATCACCACCCCGTGGTCATCCGTGAGCAATACCCCTAGGGGCGCAAGTTGGATTGCCCCGGCCAGGCGCGACCGCTCCCGCTGCGCCTGGGCAGTCGAGCGCTCCAGACGATCGAAGGTCCCTTCCAGCACTGCGGCGCGATACCGGTTCCGCCCGGTCGCCCCACCTCCGATGCGGGCGATGGCAGAATCGATGGTGCGGGCGTAGCGACGGCTGCGCATCCAGAGTCCGATGGCCGCCATCAGGCCGAGTGCCGCAATGCCGGAGGCGACGACGGTGATCGTGTCCACGCACCGAGCATAGGGAGCCGGTCCTCCCTCGGTTCTTAGAGTTCACCTGCGGTTCACATTGCCGCCCCATCGGCGTCACCCGGGCCTCGTACGGTTCGAGCGACCGGAAGGGGTGTCCCCCGCCGGTCCACACCAACCAGGAGGCATCATCAAAATGAACCGCAAGACGGGGCGCCTGGGCGCTCTCTTGCTGGTGGTGGTACTGATCGCAGTCGCCTGCGGCGACGACGATGCGACCACCACCACCGCTGCTACCACGACCACAACGGGCGGCACGACCACGACAGCGGCCGGGACCGGACCGTTCGGCCTTCCGATCGTGGATCCGCTGGACATCCCGGCGGGTGACGTCGCCATCGCCGGCTCGTCGACCGTGTTCCCGCTGTCGACCGCCGTGATGACCCGCTGGCTCGACGAGGGTGGTCCCGAGTACACGATCGACTCCATCGGATCGGGCGGTGGCCTCGAGCGGTTCTGCGTCGAGGGTGCCTCCGATATCGCCAATGCCAGCCGGCCGATCGACGAGGACGAGGTGGCCTCGTGCGAGGCGTTGGGTCGCACCCCGATCGAGATCCGGGTTGGCACCGACGCGCTTTCGGTGGTGATCAGCAACGGCAACTACTTTGCTCAGACGCTGACCCTGGCCGAGGTCGCGCTCCTGTTCTCTGCCCAGCCTGGGGATACCTGGGACATGGTCAATCCGGCCTTCCCGGCGCATCCGATCGCCCTGTACTCGCCGGGCGCGGACTCCGGAACGTTCGACTACTTCAACGAGGAAGTGTTCGACGATGCCGATCCCGCGCCAATCCTGGCCAACGGACTGGCCGAGATCGTCGGTGAAGACGACAACCTCACGGTGCGCGGTGTCGCCGACGACGGCTGCACCGAGGGTGACCTGACCTCGACGTGCGCCGCCGGGTACTTCGGCTACGCCTACTACATCGAGAATGCCGCCGACCTGCAGGTGGTCTCGGTGGACGGCGTCGAACCCAACGATGCGACGGTCAACGCCGCCGAGTACCCGCTGGCCCGCCCGCTGTTCATGTACACCGCAGCCAGCGTGATCGCGGAGAACCCACAGGTGGCGCTGTTCATCGCGTACTACCTGAGCGTCGTGAACGATGTCATCGAAGAGGTGGGGTACTTCCCCGCCCCCGACGCCGCGCTCCAGGAGGCGGCGGATCACATCATCGAAGCAGCCGGCTTCTAGCCGGTCGGCGAACTCCCCTCGGCCACCCCCGCTAGCTTCTCCACCATCGATCCCTCAGGGAAAGACCATGGCCGACCCCCAGCACAGTTCCC
>CAYTTU010000168.1:0-10043 GCA_964440905.1 uncultured Acidimicrobiia bacterium
ACCAAGCCCGGTCGCGGCGGCGCCCCGGTGAGGGAACCGGGGCGCCGAAACAGTCCTGTGGCGACGGTCTAGCGGATCGCCAGCGCCTTGCGGCGTTCGTCGGCCATCGAGACGAAGCCGACCCCGCCGAACAGCAATCCGATGCCGGCCAGGAGGAGCGACATGCCCGCCCCGGTATTGGGCAGGCAGTCCGGGTCGTTGGTCTCACACGGCCCCCCGATGGTGGTCGTGGTACTTCCCGCCGTGGTCGAGGTGGTCGACCCCTGAGTCGTCGAGGTGGTCGTCGAGGGGCCACCGATCGTCGTGGTGGTGGTCCCCGGGGTCGTGGTCGTCGTGGTGCCCAGGGTTGTCGTGGTGGTCTCCGGCACCGTCCCGGTGATCGTCGACGCACCGCCAATGGTGGTCGTAGTGGTCTCGGGCACCGTGGTGGTGCTGGTCGACGTGCTCGTGGTCGTCACCGGCACCGTCGTTGTAGTCGTGCTGGTCGACGTAGTGGTGGTTGTAGCCGGCACCGTGGTCGTGGTCGTGCTGGTCGACGTAGTGGTGGTCGTCGCCGGCACCGTGGTCGTAGTCGTCGCCGGCACCGTCGTCGTGGTCGTGCTGGTCGACGTAGTGGTGGTCGTAACCGGCACCGTCGTCGTGGTCGTGGTCGTCGCCGGCACCGTGGTCGTGGTCGTCGCCGGCACCGTGGTCGTGGTCGTGCTCGTCGACGTGGTCGTGGTCGTTGTGCCACCAGAGTCGAAACAGAACGCGATGTGGGCGGTCCGGTTGGGGATCTGGATGCTCCCCGGACTGGCGCTGGTGAGGAAGGCGCCGTCCTCGATCGCGTTCGGAGCCGACACCTTCATGCGAATCCCATAGAGCGTGTACCCGGACCCGGTGTAGCTGTAGTTGAAGTAGTACCCGGTCCACGAGGTTGACGCATAGACCACCGGGTTGTCCGCGGAGCTCTTGATGTTCCAGGTGATGTCACCCGACGCCACCCCTGACGCCGCGATCGAGCCAGGGCTCGGCGGCGTTGAATTCGACCCGATGCCGATCTTCCAGCCGCCATCCGCCCGCTCGTCCTGCAACGGCAAGAAGTCGCAGTTCTGGGCGCCGTGGGGGAAAGCGCCATGGGCGTATGCCACCGGGGTCCCCAGGGGCCAAAAAGTGACCACACCGACCAGGACCATGACGATCCCGATCGTTAGGAGCGAGAGCCCGGCTCGCCCTCGTGTGCTGTCGATCCTTGCCATTCCCTGATGCCTCACTCGTCGCTGCTTACTAGTCACCACCATACGCCAAGAACACCCTGAGTGGTCGGGGGGTTCTGCTGGTTTACGGTGACTAGTCACCCGCCACTCCACGGGCCGTGCAACCTCAAGGCCAATCGCTCAAGCACCCCAGAAACCACGCCGAATATCAGTGTTGTGATGAATACTTTCCGTGGTGGTCGTCGGGTCGCCTCCTTGGGTCTCGCCGGTCTCCTCACAGTCGCCCTCTCCGGGCTGCCCGCCGTGGCAGAAGCCGCCGCCGACGACATCACCCCCACAGAGCAGTGGATGATCTACGAGGTCAACCGGGCTCGGTGGAACCCGAATGCGTACGCCGCAGCAGCCGGGGTCACCCCAGCCGCGGCGGTGGTCCCCCAACCCCCGCTGGCAGTAAACGCCTCGCTGTTCGGGTCGACGGGGTTCAAGGCGCAGCAGACCGTGGAGCATCTGAGCAACTTTCAGACCGACCCCACCAAGCCCTGGTACCACTGCAGCAATGCCACCGGGTCGTGGGTCTGCCCCAACCGGGTGGCGGCGCAGTACGGGTATCAGCTGCCCTCCTGGTGGACCCTCAACGCCAACTACATCGAGGTGTACTGGGCGTCCAACGGGAACGGTTATCCAGGAGGCGTATCGGGCTTCATGGGATCGGCCTCGCACGTCGGTGCCGTCTTCCAGTGGGCCAACACCGAGATCGGGGCGGGCCACTTCGACGCCTGCTCGCCCAGCCCGACCGTGGCCTGCAACTTCTTGTTCATGCACATCGCCACCACCTCACCGGTGCGCAACTTCATCACCGGGGTGGTCTTCGCCGACAGCAATGGCAACGGCCTCATGGACGTAGGCGAGGGACTCGGCGGGGTCACGGTTACGGCCAACGGGGCCAGCACCACGACCAACCCCGGCGGGGGCTATTCGATCCAGGCAACCCCGGGGAACTACACCGTCACCGCTTCCGGAGGTGGCTTCGGCACTGCCGCATCGGCCACCACCACCGTCGGCTCCTACAACGTCGGCGTGGACTTCATCGTCGGGGTCGCCCCTCTGGTGCGCGGCTACGAGATCTGCGAAGGGCTGGCCCCGACCATCATCGGAACCGATGCCGAAGACGTCCTGGTGGGCACGGCCGGCAACGACGTGATCCACGGCCTCGGCGGCGACGACGTCATCGACGGGGGCGGCGGGAACGACACCATCTGCGGTGGTGAGGGCAGAGACACGGTCAACGGCCACCGCGAGCCTGCTCGCCTTGCCGGAAGCGACCGCTACGCCACCGGCGTCGAGGTCTCCCGCTATTACCGGCCCGCCGGCGCCGACACTGTCTATCTGGCGGTGGGCACCAACTATCCCGATGCCATCGCCGCCGGGCCTGCCGCCGCCACCGAAGGGGCCCCAATCCTCCTGGTCAGCGCCACCGCAGTCCCTGCGATCACCCGTGACGAGCTGACACGCCTCTCCCCCACCAAGGTCCTGGTCCTCGGCGGCGAAGCCGCCATCTCCAGGGCCGTTCTCGACCAGGTGAGGGTGTTACTTCCCGGGGCGACGGTGGAGCGCCGCTACGGCGCAAACCGCTACGACACCGCTTCCGCAGTCTCGGCCGCGGCCTTCACCGGACCGGTGGACACTGTCTTTGTCACCACCGGTTACGACTTCTCCGACGCTCTGGTCGCCGCCCCGATCGCCGCAGCCGCCGGCAGCCCGCTGTTGTTGGTTCGCCCCGACGCCGTACCCGGATCCGTCGAGGCAGAGCTCACCCGGCTGGCCCCGAACCGGATCGTGGTCGTGGGCAGCTCGCAGGCAGTGGGCGACGAGGTAGTGGCCCGCCTCGGTCATTTCGCCCCCACCACCCGGATCGACGCCGCCGACCGCTATGCGCTTTCCGCGGCCGTGTCCGCCGCCACATTCGCCACCGCGGGAACCGTATACGTCGCCACCGGCGTCAACTTCCCTGATGCCCTCACCGCCGGACCGGCCACGATCACTTCCCCCGGGCCGCTGCTCCTCGTGGGTAGCACCATCCCGGACGCCGTCGCTGCCGAGTTGGCTCGACTCCGCCCTAGCAACATCATCATCCTCGGAGGCACCGCCGCAGTCTCCGAGGCGGTCTCCCAGCAGCTCGCCCACTACCTGGGTTGAGTCGGGGTCCTCAACGGGACGGTGGGCGACTCCGATGAGTCACCCGAAACCCCGCCGGTCTCCCGTCGCGCTTCGCCAGGTCCCGGGCAGTCCCGCAGGCACCGGTAATCTCCGCCGATGGACTTCTCGGCCAACACCTCGACAGGCTCGCGCCTGCTCACCTACGACAAGGCGATCGACCTCGGACCATTCGACGGGCGGCGCATCGTGAGCGGATCCGTCGCCACCCGCACCCCGGCCAAGGACACCGCCACCCGCAACCCTTCCGCCAAGCAGCCCGAGGCCGAGCCGAAGCGGGATGAGGCCGGGGTGAAGCGGCTCATGATCCTCGGGATCGCCATGGCCGTGGTTGGGGTGGTCGCCATCGGATATGCCGCCTTCCTGCTCTACGGCACCAATGTCATCGCCGCCGGATCTCAGGACGATCTCGCCGCAGAGTTCGCCGCCCGCCAGGCCTCCGGGGTGCCCGAATTCGACCCGAACGCGACCACCCCGGCGACCTCGGCGAACCCGGCGGAGTTCGAGGACCAAACCGACGTCCCGGTGCTGGTGGGCACCATCGAGCCTGCCCGGCCCTTCCCCCTCGAGGAAACCGACGTCATCCCCTGGCTGTACGAAGGTGCCCCGCTTCACGGAGCGCCGCTGAGCAGGATCACCATCCCCAAGATCGAGGTGGATGACATCGTGGTGGAGGGTGTCGGCGTCCCCGATCTGCGCCGTGGTCCCGGCCACATGCCCGGCACCGCGATCCCCGGACAGATCGGCAATGCCGTGATCAGCGGGCACCGCACCACCTGGGGTGCCCCGTTCAACCGACTCGACGAGTTGCAGCCCGGCGACCAGATCCTGGTGGAGACCCTGATCGGCACCCACACCTACGAGGTGGTCGGCCTCAAGACGGTGTGGCCCAGCGAGATCTGGGTGGCGACCCAATGGGACGGCTCCTGGCTCACTCTCACGACCTGCACCCCCGAGTTCTCGTCGCGGCACCGCCTCATCGTCTTCGCCCAACTGGTCGACGGGCCGAACGCCGACTCGGTGGACACCTATTACTCGGCTGAGACCATGCCGCCGGAGTGGAGCGCGTAGAGCGTCGTCAGTCGTCAGTCGTCCGGCTCAACTCGGGGCCGTATGGGAACCGATAGACGTTTCGATGACTCCCCGGAACCCATAAGGAAAATAGATCAATCGCGCCCAGTACAATGCCCCTCGTCCCATGAACCATCAGTTGCTTCGCCACGCCCTAGCCTTTGTCCTCCTGGCGGGCATGGTGCTGGCTCCGGGGACCGCTACCGGGGCCGACAACCCCACCGCATGGGAGCAGTGGCTCCTCTCCGACATCAACCGGGCCCGCTGGGATCCGTACGGGTACGCCGCCGAGAACGGGCTCAATTCCTCGGGGTGGCCATCCAACCATCCGACTTACGGCGACACCCGCCCTATGCCGAACCCACCATTGGCGTTCAATCCCCAACTGGAGTCCGCCGCCGGCGCCAAGGCCTATTACATGGCCGGTGGCGGAACCATGGACTCCAAGCACTGCACCCCGGGTCCGGTGTGCCCCAATCGACTAGCGAAGGATCACGGCTATCCCCTCGAGTCGTGGTGGCCGCTCAACGAGAACATGATCGAGGTGTTCTGGTCGGGGAATGGCGCCGGGACCCCCGGATTTGGGGCGGACCTGTTCATGGCCTCGGACGGCCATCGACCGATGCTGTTCCGGTGGGGTGACCGCGAGGACGGCGGCGTCGGGTGGTCCGATCGGTGCCCTCGGAGCGACCTCCCCTGCAACTTTGTAATCGTCCACGCCGGATCGCGCTCCCCCTTCGCCACCCAGATCACCGGGTTCGTCTACAACGACTCCGACGGCGACGGGATCATGGACTTCGGCGAGGGCCTATCCGGAGTCACGGTGAGTGCCGGCTCCGGATACAGCGCCATCACCGGGACGGGGGGCGCCTACTCGATCGTGGTCCCCGACGACCGCGGTTACACCATCACCGCGTCGGGGGGTGGCTTCTCCCCCACCGCCAGCGCCCGGGCCTGCGTCACCGGCAACAACCTCGGAGTGGACTTCCGCGACCTCGGCAGTTCGTCCGCCCCGGTGGTTCATGGCTTCCCCGGGCGCATCGAAGGCGCCAACCGCTACGAGACCGCGGCGTCGATCGCCCGATGCTCGCACCCCAGCCCGTTCCCCAGCGGTCAGGGCGTGGTCTATGTCGGCACCGGGACCAACTACCCCGATGCCCTCGCCGCGGCCCCCGCTGCCGCCGCCGAGAACGCCCCAATCCTGCTCACCGATCCCAACAACCTGCCACCGTCCACTCAGACCGAGTTGGATCGGCTCCACCCCAAGACCATCGTGATCCTGGGCGGCCCGGCGGCGATCTCCGACTTCGTGGTGAACACCCTCAAGACCCGCTACCCCGGGTCGGTCGTGGTGCGCCGCTACGGCGACAACCGCTATGACACCTCGGCGGCGATCACCGCCGGTGCCTTCCCTGGAACAGTCGACACCGTGTACATCACCACCGGTGAGAACTACCCCGATGCCCTGATGGCCGGCGCCCCCGCGGCGGCCGAGGGCGGAGCATTGCTGCTCACCCGGCCCACCGGGCTACCCGGAGAGGTGGCCGCCGAGATCGCCCGCCTCGACCCCGACCGGATCATCGTGATCGGCACCACCACCGCGGTCCCCGCCTCGGTGATCAGTCAGTTGGACGACTACGCCCCGGTGACGCGGATCGCCAACAACGACAGGTTCGCCCAGTCGGCGGCGGTGTCGCTGGCGCTGCTGCCCACCGCCGATGTCGCTTACATCGCCACCGGAAACAACTTCCCCGACGCCCTCGCCGCCGGTCCGCTGGCGGCGCTCATGAAGGGGTCGATCCTCCTGGTCGGCACCAGCCTGGCCTCCAACAGCGCGGTTGCGGTGGAGTTGGAGCGTCTCAACCCCACTTCGATCACGGTGTTCGGCGGGTATGTGGCGGTGCCCGATGCGGTGGTCGCCGTGGTGCGCAACTACCTGGAGTGGAAGTAGTCCTGCTACCAGTTGGTGCCGATGTACTTCGGCTCGAGGAACTCTTGCATCCCGTGATGTGACCCCTCGCGCCCCAGTCCGGACTGCTTCACACCACCGAATGGCGTGGCCGGGTCGGAGATCAGGCCCCGGTTGAGGGCCACCATGCCGGACTCGATACGCTCCGCCACCGCCATTCCGGTGCGCTCGTCCCCGGAGTACACGTATGAGATGAGGCCGAGGTCGGTGTCGTTGGCCTGCTCGATGGCGTCGTCGAGGTCGTCAAAGCGCACGATCGGTGCCACCGGGCCGAAGATCTCGGTGGCAAGGATGCCGGCGCCGCGGGCCACATCGTCGATCACCGTGGGCAGATAGAAGTAGCCCTTGCGGTCCGGAGCCTTGCCGCCAGTGACGATCTTCCCCGAGTCCGCCGCCTCCTCCACCAGTCGCGCCACCTTGTCGCGACTGTCGGCGTTGATCAACGGTCCCACCTCGACACCCTTTTCCATCCCGGGGCCGACGGTGAGTGACTCCATCGCCTGGGCGAGCCGTGCCGCGAACTCGTCGGCCACCGGAGCGGCGACGTAGAACCGATTGGCGGCAGTGCACGCTTCTCCGGCATTGCGCATCTTGGCCTGCACCGCTCCACCCACGGCCGCAGTGATGTCGGCGTCGGCCAGCACCAGGAAGGGGGCATTGCCGCCCAACTCCATCGACGTGTTGAGCACCCGGGGGGCAGCCAGGGCGAGCAGGTGACGCCCCACCTCGGTGGAACCGGTGAACGACAGTTTGCGCACCCGGGAGTCGGCCATCATCGCCGCCACCACCGGACCGGAGCGACGGGCGGGGACGACGTTGACGACTCCCGGAGGGCATCCCGCCTCGGCGAGCAGGTCTGCCAGCGCCAACGCCACCAGCGGCGTGTCGGACGCGGGTTTGAGCACCACCGAGCACCCCGCCGCCAGCGCCGGGCCGATCTTGCGGGTGCCCATGGCGATGGGGAAGTTCCACGGGGTCACCAGCAGTGACACCCCGATCGGCTGGTTGATCACGTAGACCCGCTTGTCTCCGGCCGGAGAGCGGTAGAGCTCACCCCGGTTCCGGACCGCCTCCTCGGAGAACCAGCGGAAGAACTCGGCGCCGTAGCGCACCTCGCCGACGGCGTCGGGGAAGGCCTTGCCGTTCTCGCGAACGATCAGCTCGGCGAAGTCCTTCTCGCGATCCATGATCAGGTCGAAGGCGCGCCGCAGGATCTCGGCACGCGCCCGGGGGGCGGTCTCGGCCCAGGGGCCAAAGGCGTCCTGGGCAGCAGACACCGCGGCGATGCCGTCGGCCTCGGTGGCGCTGGCAACCTCGGCGATGGTCTCTTCCGTGGCCGGGTCGAGCACCGCGAAGGTGGCGCCGTCGGAGGCAGGGCGCCACTCCCCACCGATGTGGAGCAGGGTCTTGTGGTCGCGCAGGAGAGTGTCGAGCAGAGGCATGGGAAGGGGACGATACCCGATACCCGACGCCCGACACCCGACACCCGACGCCCGACGCCCGACACCCGACACCCGACACCCGAGGCGCCGGAGAGCGGACCGAATCGCTACGTCGGGAATCGGAAATCTGGAATCGGGTGTCGGGAACCGCTAGGCGGTTATCTCCTCCCACAAGCGATCGTCGATATTCCCCCCACTCACTATCACCACGGTGGCTGCAGTCGGGATCACGACACCGGCGAGCAGGGCCGCCACCCCCACCGCTCCCCCGCCTTCGACCCGCAGACCGTGGTGGTGGCGGAGATGGCGCATCGCCGTCGCGATCTGCTCTTCGGTCACGAGATGAACCGCGCTCAGCAGCCGACGGCACATGGCGAACGTGTGGTGGTTCTCGTCGCCCAGTCCGCCGGCGAGCGCATCGGCGAGGGTGTCCTCCTCCACCACCGGAACCACCCGCCCGGCGGCGAGCGAGTCGTGCATCGCCGGGCCTCGATCCTGGCTCACTCCCACCACGCGGACTCCGGGTCGCAACCCGGCAGCGCCAAGAGCCACACCGGCGGCCAGCCCTCCTCCGGACAGCGGCACCACGATCTGATCCACCTCGGGGACCTGTTCGACGATCTCGGCGCCGAGCGTCGCCTGGCCGGCGATCACCCGCGGGTCGTCGAACGGGTGCACAAAGGTGGCTCCCCGCTCGACGACCAGGCGACGTGCCAACGCCTCCGCCTCATCCTGGCCCGGCCCCCCGATCAGCACCTCGGCGCCAAGGCTGCGCATCGCCGCCACCTTCGCCGCCGGCACCCGCGCCGAGACGCAGATCGTCGCCTGGACCCCCAGCGTGCCGGCGACGAAGGCGACCGCCCGTCCGTGGTTGCCCGACGACACCGCCACCACCCCGGCGCGTCGTTCGGCCTCGGTCAGCGACAGCAGAGTGTTGGCGGCGCCGCGCACCTTGAACGACCCGGTCTCCTGGAGGCACTCGGCGGCGAGTCGCACCCCGGCACCGAGTTCGGGGGCTGCGACCAGCACCGTGGGACGGGCCAAACCGGCGATGCGACGGCGCGCCGCCACCACGTCGTCGAGGGTCGGCGAGCGGCCGTTGGTCACCCGCTGAGCATGAACGGACCGGGGATGGTCGATCCGTCACTGAAAGTCAGGTTGCTGAGTTCTGCGATGAAGTTGACGCCGTCGGCCCGGAGGATCTCGATAGTCCCGGTGACCATGAAGTCGGCACCGAGGTCGGGCGTCGGGCCCGACCCGTCGGGATCGAAGTAGACGCAGATCCCGGTCCCGGCCGTCGAACAGCCAATCGCAAAGGTCCCGAGCTGGCCGGACCACTGCGTGCCACAGGCGGTGTGCGCCTCCACTGAGAACGAGAACCCGTCATGTTCCGGGGTGTTGTGTACGAGGTAGAACGGATCGGTGGCGGTGCCGGGTGGCGCAAAGATCACTGGGCCTACAAGGGCCTCCCAATCGATCTCGTACACGTTGCCCTCACTGCGCAGCGCCACTCCGCCGAGCATGGTTATCCCGGTGGGAGGCTGAGTGATCACCACGGAGGTTCCGGTAGGAGGCTGCCCGACCGTAGTGGATGTAGTCGGGTCCACGAGGCAGGGGGATGACGCGGCCGACCCTTGCGTGGTGGTGCTGGCAGCCGAGGTGTCCACGATCGTGGTGGCCACCGTCGAGGTGTCCCACGCGGCATCGGTGACGGTGGTCAACGCCGGAACGGACCCCGTCGTGGTGACGCCGGATCCGTCATCGTCCCCGCACGCGGCCGTGACCAAGCACAGGGTCAACGCGCTGCCCAACACCCTGGTCCATTGCCGCATAGACCCGGAGGGTAGGCGCCGCCAGTCGCTGTGGGAGTCACCCGCTGATCGTGAACGGCCCCGGAATCGTCGATCCGTCGCTGAAGGCGACGTCCGTGAGCACCCCCACGAACCCCTCGTCGTCAGCCTGGAGGACTTCGATGGTCCCGGTGGCCATGAAGTCGGCACCGAGGTCGGTCATCGGGCCGGGGCCGTCGGGATCGAAGTGGACGCAGATCCCGGTCCCGGCCGTCGAACAGCCAATCGCAAAGGTCCCCAGTTCGCCCGACCAGGCGGACCCATACACCGTGTAGGCCTCCACCGAGAAGAAGAACCTGTC
>CAYTTU010000169.1:0-9693 GCA_964440905.1 uncultured Acidimicrobiia bacterium
GGTCTGGTGGCGCAGCAGTACCTCCCCGACGCCGCCCGGGGACGCCATCTGTATCACCCGGGGCAGATCGGCGCCGAGGCCGCCATCGCCGAACGACTCGACGAGATCGACCGAAGAATGGGCCGGCCACCGCGGGAGTGAGGCGTCGTCAGTCGTCAGTCGTCAGCCAGAAGTTTGGAGTTTGGAGTTTGGAGTCCATAGTCGGGTATCGGGCATCGGGTATCGGGCATCCGGTATCGGGCCTCCTGCCTCCTGCCTCTTCCTAGTGACTAGTGCCCAGTGCCTAGTGCCTGGAAACGACTCCGGTACTCTCCATGCCCATGTCCTCGCATCCCGTCGCCGGAGGGGACATCCGGCGGGCCTATCTCGACTTCTTCGCGGCCCGCGGCCACACCGTGGTCCCCTCGGCGTCGTTGATTCCGGTCGATCCGACGCTGCTGCTCACGGTGGCGGGGATGGTTCCCTTCAAGCCATACCTGCTGGGTGAAGAGAAGCCCCCCTACCTGCGGGCCACCACATCACAGAAGTGCATCCGCACGGTCGACGTCGACATCGTGGGCACCACGGCGCGGCACATGTCGTTCTTCGAGATGCTGGGCAACTTCTCGTTCGGCGACTACTTCAAGGAGAAGGCGATCCCTTGGGCTTACGAGTTCGCCACCGAGGTGCTCGGGTTCGACCCGGAGCGGCTGTGGTTCACCGTGCACCACTCCGACGACGAAGCTGCGGCGATCTGGATCGACGGCGTCGGAGTGCCCCCGCAGCGCGTGCAGAAACGCGACAGGGACAACTTCTGGCAGATGGGAGTCGCCGGACCGGCAGGCCCGTCATCCGAACTGTTCTACGACCGCGGCCCGGCCTTTGGCCCCGATGGCGGCCCGGTGGTCGACGAGGAACGGTTCATGGAGTTCTGGAACCTCGTGTTCATGCAGTACGTCCAGGATGAGCCGTACCACGTCGTCGGCGATCTCCCGGCTCGCTCCATAGACACCGGTTCGGGTCTGGAGCGGGTGGCGGTCCTCACCCAGGGGGTGGACAACGTATTCGCCACCGACCTGGTGCAACCGGTGCTCGCCGCCGGGGAGCGGGCCACCGGCGTGCACTACGGAACCTCGCCCGCAGCCGACGTAGGTCTGCGCATCCTCGCCGACCACGGCCGGGCGATCACATTCTTGATCGGGGATGGAGTGGTGCCGTCCAACGAGGGGCGGGGATACGTGCTGCGGCGCCTGCTGCGCCGGGCGGTGCGCCACGCCTGGCAGCTCGGGGCCGAGGGGGCGGTGACGCCCCAGCTCGTCGACGCCACCATCGCGGCGATGGCGGAAGGGTATCCGGCACTGCGTGGGGGTCGCGACGGCATCGTGGAGATGGCCGAGCGCGAGGAGATGCGCTTCCGGCGCACCCTGGAGTCGGGTCACTCGTTGCTCGCCACCGAACTGGAGGGGATGCCGGCCGGGGGGGTGCTCGCCGGGGAGACCGCATTCAGATTGCACGACACCTTCGGATTTCCCGTCGAGCTCACAGAGGAGATCGCCGCCGAGCGCGGCTTGGGGGTCGATCGCACCGGTTTCGACGCCGAGATGGCGGCGCAGCGCGATCGCGCCCGGGCGGCCCGAGCCAAGGCGACCGTCACCGAGGCATCGCCGCTCTATCGCGGCATTCTGGACTCCCACGGCACCACCGGCTTCGTCGGCTACGAGCTGCTCGAGTTCGACTCCGAGGTGCTCGCCATCGTGCGCGACGACGAGGCGGTGGGCAGTGCACCCGCCGGGGCCGATGTCGAAGTGTTCTTCGCCGGCACCCCCTTCTACGGGGAGTCCGGTGGTCAAGTGGGCGACACCGGTGCGGTTGCCACCGAGACCGGCACCCTGCGCGTCACCGACACCCAGATCCCGGTGGCCGGCTTGCACGGACACCGCGGCCGGGTCGAGTCCGGGACCATACGCGTGGGCCAGCAGGCGCGGCTCACCGTCGACGCCGGACGGCGGGAGCGCATTCGCAAGAGTCATACCGGGACCCACATCCTCCATGCGGCGTTGCGTGAGGTGGTGGGTCCACACGTGCAGCAGGCGGGATCGCTCGTGGAGTCGGGGCGGCTGCGTTTCGACTTCTCGCACTTCAGCGGACTCGACGACGAGCAGTTGCTGGCGGTGGAGGGGCTGGCCAACGAGCGGGTGATCGCGAATGGGGCGGTGCGCGCCTATGAGGTGTCGCGCACCGAAGCCGAGGAGATGGGGGCCCTGGCGTTTTTCGGTGAGAAGTACGGGGAGCAGGTGCGGATCGTGGAGGCGGGTTCCTACTCGCGGGAACTGTGCGGCGGGACGCATGTACCGACCACCGGGCAGATCGGTCCGCTGATCGTGGTTGCGGAGTCGTCGATCGGATCCAACCTGCGTCGCATCGAGGCTTTCACCGGGTCGATGGCCTACGAGTATCTCACCGGCTTGCGGCGCCAGCTCGATACCGCGGCGTCGCACCTCCGGGTGCGACCCGAGGAGGTCGGTGCGGCTGCGGCGGGGCTGGTGGCCCGAACCCGCACCCAGGAGGACCGCATCGCGGCATTCGAGGAGCAGACCCGATCCCGGCTCGCCGCCGACATCGCCGCTGGCGCCGAGACTCTGGCTGGTGGGGCGTTGGTCGTCGCCGAGGCATCGGGATTCGACCCCGAGGCGCTGCGGTTGCTCGCCCTCCAGGTTCGGGACCGCCTCGGTTCCGGGGTAGTGGTGCTCGGCACCGATCGCGACGGCAAGGCGGGATTGGTGGTGGCGGTGTCGGCCGACCTGGTGGAGCGCGGAGTGTCGGCGGCGGGGGTAGCCGGTCCGGCGGCGCGCATCGTCGGTGGTGGTGGCAGCCGCGATCCGGAGCTGTGCCAGGCAGGAGGACCGCACGGCGACCGACTGGGCGACGCCCTCGCCGAGGCAGGCAACCTCGCTCGGGCCGCCCTGGGCGGTTGACCGTCGCCCGCGTCGTCGCCCTCGACCCCGGAACCCACCGGGTGGGGGTGGCGGTGTCCGATCCGATCGGGATGACCGCTCAACCGG
The DNA here is from genome assembly GCA_964440905.1 of uncultured Acidimicrobiia bacterium. GTDB lineage: Bacteria > Actinomycetota > Acidimicrobiia > Spongiisociales > UBA11373 > UBA11373. The sequence continues at coordinate 3,042 of CAYTTU010000169.1, forward strand.
TGACCGTGCTGCGCCGTGGCCCTGGCTTTATCGCGGATCTCCAGGGGGTGCTCGCCGAGTGGGTCGTGGCCACGATCGTCGTGGGGCTCCCTGTCGGGCTGGATGGGCGTGAGGGGCCGGCAGCCGGGGCGGCGCGATCGCTGGCGGCCGAGGTGTCCGCCGCCACCGGGATCGATACCGTCCTCTACGACGAGCGCTTCAGTACCGTGGTCGCCGAACGGGCGATGATCGCCGGCGGCGCCCGTCGCGAGCGACGCCGTCTGCGCCGCGACGCGGTGGCGGCCGCAGTGTTCCTGCAGGACTATCTGGATGGGCGGCGACGATGAGCCTCGAACTGGAGAGAGCCCCGGGTCGGCCTCCTTCGCCGCGGCGCGACCGAATCATCCGGATCTTGATCGGAACCGCGGTGACCGTCGGCCTGCTGCTCACCGCATACCTCGGGGTGCGCTGGCTGGCCGTCGAAGTGAGCGACATCATCACCGGACCCCCCGAGTCCACGGTGCCTCCCGGTCAGCCGGTCGCCTTCGAGATCACCGCGGGCGCTCCGGCATCGCAGATCGCCCGCGATCTTGCCGACGCCGGTGTGGTGAGCAGCGCCGCCGCCTTCGACCGCGCGGTGCGCGATGCGGCTGCCAGCGACCGGCTGCAAGCCGGCACCTACGAGCTCGAGACCGGGATGGATCCCGAGGTGGTGCTGGAACTGCTGCTGGCCGGTCCCCCGCGGGACTCCTACCTGCTCACAGTCGTCGAGGGGTTGACCGCGGCGCAGATGCTGGAGTCGATCAACCGTCAGACTGGAATCACCCTGGCGGATCTGACCGCGGCGCTGCTGGACGGCAGCGTCAGCTCCGGGCTGCTCGGCAACTCCGCCGACGAAATCCGAGACTGGGAGGGGGTGCTCTTCCCCGACACCTACGAGTTCGAGGGCGATGCCACTGCCACCGACATTCTTCGCCGGCTGGTATCGACTGCCGAGAGTCGGGTCGGCGAGCTCGACTGGACGACCCTGGCCGCCCGCGGGCTCAGCCCCTATGAGGGTTTGATCATCGCCTCGTTGGTCGAGCGGGAGGCGTTGCTCGACGCCGACCGGGCGCTGGTGGCCAGCGTGATCCTCAACCGACTCGAGCTCGGTATGAATCTGCAGTTCGACTCCACGGTCGTGTATGCCCTTGGCGGGCTGCCCGACGGCGGGTTGAGTCTCGACGACCTGGAGATCGATTCCCCCTACAACACCTATCGCCACCCCGGGCTGCCACCGACCCCCATCTCCGGGGTGGGTCAGGCATCGCTCGCCGCAGCTGCCGCCGCGGCGGAGACGGACTACCTGTATTTCATGACCCGCGACGACACCGGCAAGCTCCACTTCACTGCAGACTTCGACGAGTTCTTGGAGTGGCAGCAGGAGGGGACACCGGTTCCGTGAGGCTGGTGCTGGTGGGGATGCCGGTCACTCACTCCCGGTCACCCCGGATCCACAACGCCGCTCTGGCGGCCTGCGGTATCGACGGTGAGTACCGGGTCAGAGCCGTCGATGCGGTCGGTTTCACCACCGTCTGCGCCGAGTTGCGCGCCGGCGATCTCGACGGGGTGAATGTGACCATGCCCTATAAGCGGGCCGCCTTTGCCGCCTGTGAGGTACACCATGGGGATGCGACTGCCGCAGGTGCCGTCAACACCATGGCGGTAAGGGACGGGTCGCTTTGGGGATGGTGCACGGACGTGACCGCCTTGCGCCGTGCCTTTGCGGCCATGCCCCCGGGTCCGGTGCTCATCCTCGGGGGCGGTGGAGCCGCCGCCGCGGCGGTGGTGGCCGCCTCGGACCGTCCGTGCTCGGTGGCCACCCGGACCCTGGGCGCCGGTCCCGGGTTTGCGGTCGCCGCAGGCAGCCCCGCCCCGATCCCGTGGGGGACACCGCTTCGGGGTGCCGTGGTGGTCAACGCCACCCCGTTGGGCATGGCGGGTGAGTCCCTGCCCCCGGGGGTCGTGGCGGCTGCCAGCGGCCTGATCGACCTTGCATACGGGCCGGTTCCGACCCCGGCGGTGGTCGCCGCCCTGGCCGCCGGGCTCCCGGTGGTGGACGGCATCCAGCTTCTGGTAGACCAGGCGGCGGCGTCGTTCGAGATCTGGACCGGCCGAGCCGCTCCCCGGGATCTGATGCATGCCGCCGCCCGGGACGTCTCAACCCTCAAGGAGGCCTGAAAGCCTGCCGACATTCACTTGCAGGCCCCGACTTGGGGCGGCAGGAGGCGTCGTGCTGGAGCGTGAACACATCGGTTCGGTCCTGGTGGAGTCCGGTCTGGTCTCCGCCGACGACCTGCAACGCGCCCGGGAGCGTCAGGCCGAAACCGGCGAACCCCTCACCCGGGTGCTTGTTGCCGAAGGCATGGTGGCTGAGACCGCCCTGATCCAGGCACTGGGCGAGCACTTCGGGGTCGAGTTCATCAGCCTCGCCGACACTGTCGTGGACCCGGCAGCTGCGGCCCTGATTCCCGAGTCGCTCGCTCGGCGCTACGGAGTGATTCCGGTGCGGTTCGAGGACGACGCCCTGGTAGTCGCCATGGTCGATCCCGGCAATGTCCTGGTGGTGGACGACGTCAGGGCCATCACCGGACGTCGGGTTATCCCCCGTATCGCCACCCGGGCGGACATCGAAGACGCCATCAGGCGTCAGGGCCGTTACGACGAGTCCGTCTCCAGCCTGGCCGAAATCGTGGGATTCGATGAGCCGCTGGTCGAGGACCTGTCGCGGGTTCAGGCGGCGGTCGAGGAGGCTCCGATCGTCAAGCTGGTCAACACCCTGATCAGTCGGGCCGTCAACGAACGCGCCTCCGACCTCCACGTCGAGCCGGGGGAGCGCGATCTGCGGGTGCGGTTCCGCATCGACGGCGTGCTCCACGAAGTCATGACGACCCCTCGCTCGGTCTCGGGTGCGGTGGTGTCGCGACTCAAGATCATGGCCGACCTCGACATCGCCGAGCGGCGGATTCCCCAGGATGGTCGTGTCACCATCCGGGTCAACGGGCGCCCCATCGACCTCCGGGTGGCCACCCTGCCCTCGATCTACGGCGAGAAGGTGGTGCTGCGGATCCTGGACAAGGACGACGCGGTGCTCAAGCTCCCCGAGCTCGGATTCATGCCCCACGCTCTGAAACGATTCGAGGAGTCTTACAGCAAGCCGTACGGGGCGATCCTCGTCACCGGTCCCACCGGGTCGGGCAAGACGACCACCCTGTACTCGGCTCTCCAGGTGCTCAATCGGCCCACGATCAACATCATCACAGTGGAGGATCCGGTCGAGTATCGGCTGCCCGGGATAACCCAGGTTCAGGTGAACCGCAAGGCCGGTTTGCAGTTCGCCACGATCCTCAAGTCGATCCTGCGATCCGACCCGGATGTGATCCTGATCGGCGAGGTGCGTGACCCGGAGACCGCCAAGATCGCGGTGGAGGCGGCCCTCACCGGACACCTGGTACTCACCACCCTCCACACCAACGACGCCGCCTCCTCGGTGGGCCGACTCGTCGACATGGGGGTGGAACCCTACCTGGTGTCGTCCGCACTGGACTCGGTGCTGGCACAGCGGCTCGCCCGGAAGTTGTGCGACCGCTGCAAGGAATCCCGAGTGGCCCTCCCGGAGGTCGTCCGCCAGATGGGATACGACCCCGCTGAGGGTGAGGTGACCCTGTACGCCGCGGTCGGGTGCCCGGCGTGCTCCGAGACCGGCTACCGGGGCCGGTTGGCGATCAATGAGGTGATGCTGGTCTCCGAGGAGATCCAGCGCATGGCCGTGGAACGTCGGCCGTCCGATGAGATCAAACGAATCGCCGTCGAGCAGGGTATGCAAACCCTGCGCCAGGACGGCATGGAGAAGGCGAGGTTGGGCATGACGACACTGGAAGAAGTTCTAAGGGTGGTGGTGTGATGGGCGCGATCGAAGCCGGCTCCGTGCTGGCACTGCATTTTGCCGAAACCGAAGCCGTCGCCGTCGCCGACCTGGCGCTGGCACGCGCCGCCGCGGATGCCACCGGGATTCCCGCCCCGCTTCACCTCATGTCTTCGGGTGTCGTGTCGCGCCGCGATCTGCTGGCCGCGGTGGCGGTGAAGACCGGAGTCGACTTCTATGACGTCGCTTCTGGTTCCGCACCGGACTCCGAGGCACTACTGCGCCTCCCGGCCCCCTCCGCGGTGGCGGAGTCGGCGCTGGCGATTCGCATCGAGGCGGGCAAGTTGGTGATCGCTACCGATGATCCCTTCGACCAGAAGCGCCAGCATCGCCTCGAGACCATCACCCGCAGCTCCGTCACCCTGTTGCTGGGGGAGCGGAAGGCCCTGGAGGAGGCGATCGAGCTGGCCTATCGCAACCCCCTGGTCGCCACCGCGACGGTAGGCACCAACGGCAAGGCCATGGACGGGTTCCACATGAACGAGTTGCTGGAGCACCTACTCGAAGTGGGCGGCTCCGATCTCCACCTGGCGGCCGGAGCCCCTCCCCAGATCCGGCTCAACGGCGAGCTGAGTGCGGTGGAGGGCTATGAACGGCTCCAGGCGCCGGCGTTGCGGGAACTGGTCTACGCAATCCTGACCAGCCGCCAGCGGGAGCAGCTCGAGGAGAACCTGGAGCTTGACCTTTCCCATCCTCTGCCCGGCAAGGGGCGTTTCCGCGTGAATGTGTTCTTCCAGCGGGGAGCAGTGGGGGCGGTACTGCGGGCGATTCCCAACCGGACCCCCACCCTCGATGAACTGGGCATGCCAGCGGTGGTACGCGAACTGACCGAGGCGCCCCGGGGACTGGTCCTGGTGACCGGGACCACCGGGTCCGGGAAGTCGACGACGCTGGCGGCGATGATCGATGAGATCAACAGCCGGCGCCGTATGCACATCATCACCGTCGAAGACCCGATCGAGTTCATTCACTCGCACAAGTTGTCGGTGGTGAACCAGCGAGAGGTCGGGGGTGACACCCTGTCGTTCGCCTCGGCGCTGCGGCACGCTCTCCGGCAGGATCCCGATGTGATCCTGGTCGGCGAGATGCGCGACCTCGAGACGATCTCCATCGCCTTGACCGCCGCCGAAACCGGTCACCTGGTTCTCGCCACTCTGCACACCCAGGATGCCCCCGGCTCCATCGAGCGGATCATCGACGTGTTCCCGCCGCATCAGCAGCAACAGGTCAGGGTGCAACTTGCCTCCGCCATTCAGGGGGTCGTCGCCCAGCAGCTGCTGCCCACGGTGGACGGACGCTCGCGGGTGCCTGCGGTAGAGGTGATGATCGCCACCCCGGCGGTGCGCAACTTGATCCGAGAGGGCAAGGTGCACCAGATCCGCAACGCCATGCAGGCGGGCGGGCGCCACGGGATGCAGACCATGGACCATGCCCTCACCCAGCTGGTGCGGTCGGGCAAGGTCGACCTCGCCACCGCCAGCCAGCGGGCGCTGCACGTCGAAGAGTTCATGAGCTTCCTCGGAGGCGTGGGGCGATGACCACGCTGGCAAACTTCGAATACCGGGCTCGGGACCGCAGGGGCGGCATCCACGCCGGGAGCATGGACGGGGCCTCCTCGGCGGCGGTGGCGCTGGCGCTGCGCGAGAAGGGCTTCGTTCCCCTGAAGATCGAAGAGCGCCGTGTCTCGACGCTCGACAGGGAGATCTCGATCCCGGGCTTCAAGCGCAAGGTGAAGCAGAAGGAGGTCGCCGTCGTCAGCAGGCAGCTGGCGACGATGGTGACCTCGGGACTCACCCTGGTGCGGGCGCTCACCATCCTCGAGCGGCAGTCGGACAACCCGCTGCTCGTCAGGGTGATCGCCGACGTGCGTATGCGGGTGGAGCAGGGGAGCAGCCTCTCCGGCGCCCTCGAGCCCCATCCTGAAGTGTTCACCCACCTGTACGTGTCCATGGTGCAGGCCGGCGAGGTCAGCGGTGCGCTCGACGAAACCCTGATGCGGCTCGCCGACACCCTGGAGGCTGGAGTTCGGCTTCGCTCCAAGGTGCGCGCCGCGATGGCCTATCCAGTCGTGGTTCTCGGCCTCATCGTCCTGATCGTGTCGGGGATGCTGCTGTTCGTGGTCCCGATCTTCGAGGGCATGTACTCCGACCTGGGCGGCACCCTGCCGGTTCCCACCCGAATGCTCATCGGGATCTCGTCGATTCTCACCACCTTCTGGTGGGTCTTTCTCGGTGGCAGCATCGGCGGGACCATCTTCTTTCGCCGCTGGAAGCGGTCCCCCGACGGCAAGCGCTCCTGGGACAAGCTCAAGCTACGGACTCCGATCATGGGCAAGGTGGTCCAGAAGATCTCCATCTCGCGGTTTGCCCGGACCCTGTCCGTGCTGAGCCGTACCGGGGTGCCGGTGCTTCAGGCACTCGACATCGTGGCCGCCACCGCAGGCAACAGCCTGGTGGCCGACGCCGTCGTCGATGTGCAGTCCTCGGTGCGGCGTGGAGAGTCGATGGCCGCCCCGCTGCACCGCCATGACGTGTTTCCTCCAATGGTGACGCACATGATGGCGGTGGGGGAGGAGACCGGCGAGCTGGACGGGATGCTCGCCAAGGTGGCCGACTTCTACGAGCAAGAGGTGGAGGACACCATGAGTGCCGTCACCTCGCTGATCGAACCGCTGCTGATCATCGTCATGGGCGTCGCCGTGGGCGGGAT
>CAYTTU010000170.1:0-10934 GCA_964440905.1 uncultured Acidimicrobiia bacterium
GCCACCGCCCGTTGCACTTCGAGCGGCTTGGGCCACGAGGTGGCGGCGTGATCGAAGTAGATCGGTGCGGCCATTACGCCGCCCTGGCGAGCAGCCGCTCGTCGTTGAGCACCTCGGGAGTCAGCTGCAGGGTGCGGAGCAGGTCGGCGCACTGACCCAGGCCGAGCGCCGACCGGCCCTCGAAGTCGAGGTAGAGGCCGTCGATCTGGGGGAAACCGGTGGTCATGGTGGCGATCAACCCCTCGAGCACCCGGCGCATCGCATCGGGGTGATCCAGGGCGAAGTCGCGCACCGAGGGACGATAGGTGAAGTCGAGGCTGAGCAGACCGCTGGAGGCGCTGTATTCGAACTCGATCAGCTCCACGTCGGCGGGCAGCCCCACCAATCCCGCCAGGTCCGGTCCCGCCAGGAAGGCGGCGAGGACGTCGCGGGGATCCGCCGCCGGCATCGGGAAGCCGAGCAGCACATCGCGTTCCTCCGAGTAGAAGTAGACCAGTTGCTCTCCGCCCGAGAGATCTATCGCCGTTCCCGAGACGGAAACCCGGGGCACCAGGGTCGAGTCCCACGAGGCGAGAGTGTGGCGCAGGGCGGCCCGGGTACGCGAGTCCTCGAAGGCTGTCGGGTCTCCGCTCAGTTCGATCTCCAGCAGTGCCTCACCCTCGACCACTCGAATCACGGTCGTCCCCGCCGGCAGCAGCCCGACCAGACCGAGGTCGGGGTTCGGTCCGGCCAGAAGCTCGTCGATGACCAGAGCGACGTCGGCGTCACGGGGCACGGTGCGAGCCACCGGGACCAGGGCAGGGGAACCGGCATCGCCGAAGAACACGGTGGCGGTACGGTCCTGCATCCACGGGAGCCATCGCAGCAGCGGGCTGTCGGCGCCGTCAGCCACCAGGCTGCGGGCCACGAGGCCGACGGACACCAGCGCTACCACCACGATCACCGTCAGCAGGCGGCGAGGCCTGGGCGGAGCGGCACCCGACGGAGTGGGGGGAGCCGCCCCTCCCGTCGTCACGGCGCCATTCCACCCAGACCGGCCGCCTCCCAGGCGACGATGCCGCCATCGACGGCGTGCACCTTGGTGAAGCCGAGGTCGCGGAACACTTCGAGTGCCGCGGTGGTCCGATTCCCGGATCGGCAGTAGATGACGTACGTGCCGGCCGGGTCGAGCGTCTCGAGTCGGGCGGCGAAGTCGGCGGCGTAGTAGTCGATGTTCTCCGCCCCGGCGATGTGCCCGGCGACGAACTCGTCGGGGGTGCGGATGTCGAGAAGGACGGCTCCCGGCGTCTCGAGGATGTCGGACGCAGCCTGAGGGGTCACTGATTCCACCACTGCGGTGGCCCCACCACCGCAGGCGCTCACCACCACGAGCAATGCCACCACTCCGGCCCGAATCCCGTTGTTGCGCGCCATTTTTCGCCTCCTCCTGCGTTACCCCCATCGCGCCGTCGCGGACGGTCCGGTGCCAGGGGATAACGGCCCGCCCCGTCCCGCCGGAATCCCCGGTGAGGGCTCAGGTGAGCGCCGGATCGGCCGATGACCAGGGGGCGGAGACGAGGAGGTGAGTCATGCGACGCCGCGCCGTCACCCTGGTGACCGTCGCCGCCCTGGTCTGGCCGGCCGTCCCGGCCGCTGCCGACCATACCGCACCGGTCGACGGCGCCACCCACGACTTCGGAGAGATGGTCACCTACCCCTTGACCTTCCCGGTGGTCGGTTCCTATTGGTATGAGGACTGGTTCTGGGCGAGCCGGGCCAGCGGCCTGCACCATGCCCAGGATCTGATGGCTCCCAAGATGACTCCGGTGGTGGCCGCCGCCACCGGAACGGTCACGTACGTGAACTGGAGCCAGAACCCGGCGAACCCCAACCCGGCCCGATGCTGCTCACTGGTGGTCCGCCACGACGATGGCTGGGCCACCTGGTACATCCACCTCAACAACGACACCCCGGGCACCGACGACGGCCTGGGATGGGGGATCGCCCCCGGGATCGCCGTCGGCACCCGGGTCGCCGCCGGGGATCTGATCGGCTGGGTGGGGGACAGCGGCAACGCCGAAGCCACGGCAGCGCACCTGCACTTCGAGTTGTACGACCCCGACGGCATCCTGGTCAACCCGCACGACGCGCTGCTCGGCGCCGAGGGTCGGCCCTACTGCGGCATCACCCGGGTTGGTGACGTGAGGTCGCTGCTCACCGCCACCGGTCTGATCAAGGTCGGATCCGGGGGCGATGCGGTGCGGGCGCTGCAGCGATTTCTCGATGCCTTCCGGCATACCCCGGGACCCATCGATGGATTGTTCGGAACGCTGACGCTCAACGCGGTACGCGCCTTCCAGTCGCAGAGCGGTCTGATGGCCGACGGGGTCGTGGGCAGCCTCACCCGGGCAGAAGTGGCGGAGTTGGTCGCCCGGGCGGAGTCGTCTTCGGTGCTCGACCCCGATGGGCGCAACCTTCGCATCGGGGCTCGCGGCGGAGACGTTGCCGAACTGCAGGCTCTGCTGAAGGTGGTGGGTCTCGATCCCGGCCCGCCCGATGGCATCTTCGGGAGCCGGACCGCCGGGTCGGTGCGCGCCTTCCAGGAGTCCAATCAAATGGACCCGGATGGCATCGTGGGCCGGGCCACCCGGACCCGGTTGGCGGCCGCGCTCCGACTGGGTCCCCTGGTCACCTGCGGCTGATCCGGACGCGCCGGGGCGCCGCCGGTGGGCGGCGCCCCGGTGGTTCCGGAGGAGGAACCCCGGTGGGAGGCGGGCGCCGCCGACCGGGCGGTCCGAGGTGGTGACCCGGACGCACCCCAATGGGCTGCGGCAGGTGCATCGCGGTTTACCTGCCGGTTCCATCGCGGGCTCGATCTCGCATCCGGGCCGGGGACCGGCCCCCGGGACTCGGTTGGCGCCAGTGCCTCCCACCGGCACCGACAACCCTGAAGCTGAGGGAAGCAAAGAGGTAGGGCCGAAGGTCAGCACCGGGGTCGGGGTGCGACCGCGGCGTGTACGATGCCCGTCCGACCACGAGGAGGCATCGGTGGCCGACACCATTCCCGCCCGCCTGTTCGCCCAGGCGGTGACCCGACCCGGGAGCCCCGCCTATTACGAGAAGGTGGACGGCACCTACCGCGCCACCTCGTGGGCGGAGTACGCCGCGCTCGTGCGGCGGGTCGGAAAGGCGCTCATATCCACCGGGTTCCGTCCCGGGGACACGACGATGATCCTGGGTTTCAACCGCCCCGAGTGGCTGGTGTTCGATCTGGCCACGATGGCGGTGGGTGGCGCTCCCGCCGGCATCTATGCCACCTCGTCACCCGACGAGGTCCAGTACATCACCGCCCACGGTGCGGCCCCGGTGATCCTGGTGGAGAACAAGGTACAGCTGGACAAGGTCCTGGCGGTTCGGTCCAACCTTCCCGACCTCAAGTGGATCGTCACGATGCGTGGCGCCCCGCCGGTGGACGACCCGCAGGTGATGTCGTGGGACGAGTTCGTGGCAATGGGCGAATCGGTGCCCGATGCCGAGGTCGACTCGCGCCTGGCGGCGTTGCAACCCGGGAAGCTGGCGACGCTGATCTACACGTCGGGGACCACCGGACCGCCCAAGGGTGTGATGCTCACCCACGGCAATCTCACCTGGACCGCCGATCAAGCCATGGGGGTGGTGGATCTCCACCCCGGCGACTGCTCGGTTTCGTATCTGCCGCTGAGCCACATCGCCGAGCAGATGTTCTCGGTGCACAATCCGATTTCGATCGGGTACCCGATCTATTTCGCCGAGTCGATCGACGCGCTGCTCGACAACCTCAAGGAGGTGCAGCCCACGGTGTTTTTCGCCGTGCCACGAGTCTGGGAGAAGTTCCATGCGGGCGTCGTCGCCGAGTTGGGCCACGCCACCGGAGCTCGCGCCAAGCTGGCCGCGTGGGCGCAGCGGGTCGGTCGCCAGGCCGTGGCCGCGATCAATCGCGGCCAGAGGCCGCCGGCCGCGGTACGGGCGAAGCTGGCCCTGGCCGGTGTGGTGCACAAGAAGGTGAAGAAGGCCATCGGGATGGGGCGGGTGCGCGCCGCGGTGACCGGTGCCGCCCCGATCTCACCCGAGATCCTCGAGTTCTTCTCCGGCTTCGGGCTCGTGATCCTCGAGGTCTACGGGCAATCGGAGGGCACCGGCCCCACCACCTTCAATCGGCCGGGGGCCACCAAGTTCGGCACGGTGGGACCGGCCTTTCCTGGTACGACCGTCGAGCTGGCCTCCGACGGCGAGATCATGCTGCAGGGGGGCAATGTCTTCGCCGGGTACTACAAGAGCCCTGAGGCGACCAAGGTCACGTTCCGCAACGGCTGGCTGCTGTCGGGTGACCTCGGTACCTTCGATGCCGACGGGTTCCTCACCATCACCGGCCGCAAGAAGGACATCATCATCACTGCGGGCGGGAAGAACATCGCCCCCAAGGACATCGAGGCCGGGATCAAGGACGATCCCATGGTCTCCGAGGCGGTGCTGATCGGAGACCGGCGCAAGTTCCTCACCGCCCTGGTCACCCTCGATCCCGAGGCTGCGGCGGATTTCGCCCAGGCCCACAACGTCACCGGCCCCTGGCACCTGTCACCGGAGATCCGGCGCCAGATCCAGTCGACCATCGACGGTGTGAACAAGAAGGTGTCGCAGGTCTCGGCGGTGAAGAAGTTCACCATTCTTCCTAGGGAGCTCTCCATCGAGGACGGCGAGCTGACCGGGACGCTCAAGGTGCGCCGCAACCAGGTCACCGAGCACTTCGCCGCCGAGATCGAAGCCCTGTACGCCGGGGACTGAGCCGCCGGGGACTGAGCCGCCAGGGACTGATCCACGGGGGAACGATCCCGTCGGGACGGGCGTTGTCAGCGGCGTGCGACGCACCACCACGGCCCTTGCCCTGACTCTGAGCCTCGTGGCAGGGGCCTGCGGTCCGGGCTCCGAGGGTTCGGGTGACGTGCTCACCCCGGACACCACCTCGGTGGCCGGGGAGTACACCGGTCGGTCGTACGCCGGCACCACCCCGGCACCGGAGTTCCCTGACGGACTCGAGTGGTTGAACGTCTCCGGCCCCCTCAGCCTCGCCGCGCTCCGGGGCAAGGTGGTGTTGCTCGACTTCTGGACCTATGGGTGCATCAACTGCATCCACATCATCCCCGACCTGGAACGGCTCGAGTCGGAGTATTCCGACGAACTGGTGGTGATCGGGGTGCACAGCGCCAAGTTCACCAACGAAGGCGACACCGACAACATCCGCAACGTGATCGCCCGATACGGGCTGGAACACCCCGTGGTGAACGATCGTGACTTCGCGGTTTGGGATCGGTGGGGGGTCAATGCCTGGCCCACGGTGGTGCTCGTCGATCCGGCGGGCAACATCGTCGGCGGCCATTCCGGGGAGGGGATCTACCCGATCTTTCAGCCGGCGATCGATGCCCTGGTCGAGGAGTTCGACTTACGCGGCACCCTGGACCGGACCCCGCTCGAACTCGCCGTGCCCCCGGCGCGCCCGACCGTGCTGTCATTCCCCGGCAAGGTGCACTCCGACCCGTCGGGCGAGACCCTCTTCGTCGCCGACACCAATCACCATCGCATCCTGGTGGTCGACGCCGCCACCGGCCGGGTGAGCGACGTCGCCGGCAGCGGAGCCCCTGGCTACGGCGATGGCGGGTTCGACGAGGCGCGCTTCGATCAGCCCCAGGGGATGGCGTTGTCCAGCGACGGCGCGACCCTCTACGTCGCCGACCTGGGGAATCACGCGGTGCGGGCGCTCGATCTGAACGATCGCACCGTGACCACGCTCGCCGGCACCGGCGAGCAGTCGCCGGTATATCCGCCCCGCGCCGGGGATGCCGCCGCGGTCGTGCTGAGTTCGCCGTGGGATCTGCTGCTGGTGGGCGACACCCTCTTTGTCGCCATGGCGGGCTCGCATCAGCTGTGGGGCATCGATCTGGTGAGCCGAAAGGCGGCGGCGGTCGCCGGGAGCGGACGGGAGGGAGTCGGGGAGGGTGCGGCGCTCGAGGTGGCATTGGCGCAGCCGAGCGGTCTCGCCGCCGACCCCGACGGCAACGTGTACTGGGCCGACTCCGAGTCGTCGTCGATCCGGGTGCTGCATCCCGACGGGACCGTGAGCCACCTTGCGGGCTCCGACGATGGCCTGTTCGATTTCGGATTGCGCGACGGGCCGGGGGATGAGGCCAAGTTTCAGCATCCGCTGGGTGTGGCCTACGCCGACGGTCGGCTCTTCGTGGCCGACACCTACAACTCGGTCATCCGCGCTGTCGATCTCGCCACCGGGGATGTGACCACCTTTTCGGGCAGGGGGGCGGGATGGAGTGATGGGGCCGCGCCTCAGTTCTACGAACCGGGAGGCCTCGCCTTTGCCGGGGGCAGGTTGTTCGTCGCCGACACCAACAACCACTCGATCCGAGTGCTGGACCCGGTGTCGGGAGCGGCGACGACCCTGGTGCTCTATGGCATCGAGGAGTACCGGGCGCCCGTTGCCGCGACCGAGGCGATCCTCCTAGATCCGGTGGTGGCGGCGCCGGGGGACCATCGTCTGGAGATCTCGGTCCGGCTCCCCGAGGGTTACGTGCTCAACGACCTGGCGCCGCTGCACATCGGGTGGTCGGGGGAGGTCGCCTCCGGCGAGTTCTCCGCCGTCGCCCCGGATTCACCGATCACGGTGACCCTCTCCGGGCTGACCGGCGGCAACGTCGTCGTGCGAGTCGACCTCACCATCTACTACTGCACGGCGAACGCCAAGGAGCTGTGTCTCATCGATCAGGCGGCCTACGAGGTCCCGCTCATGATCGCCGCCGGGGGAGTGGGCGGTTCCGGACTCGAACACACCGTGGTCGTGGAGGGGTAGGGCTCAGGCTCCCGGCCGGGCCACCATCGCCCACACCACGATCAGCAGGATCGTCATGTCGACCAGGGACACCTTGCCGATGGTGCGCATCAGGGCCGAGGCGTCCTCGCCGGCTTCGAGCCGGGCCACCAGGGCCTTCGACTCCGGTGCGAAGAAGGCCCCGCCGATGGCTCCGGAGAACACGATCCCACCCAGCCCGATCACGATCCAGGTGTCACCCCAGCCGATGGCGGGCGACTCCAACACCATCCAGATGCCGAACACCAGGACCAGGAGCGTTGCCGGTCCGAATACCCGGTCGCCAGCCCACCGCATGTCTCTGGCAAGCCCGAGCCGATGGGCGGGATCGGCGTGCATCGCCCGCCAGGTGCTCACCGTCTGAATGACGCCGCCACCCACCCACACGATGGCGGCGAGCAGGTGGAGGAGTTTCAGGGTCTCGTAAAGGGTCATCGCGCGTCTTTCTCTACAGGCCCGGTTTGATGACCATGGCCCACACCACGACCAGCAGGATCACGATCACGACTCGCGCCACCACCGAAACCCGCCCGATGACGGCACTGGCCGCCGGACCCTGGCCGCCCTCCATGAGGCGCACCGCCTTGCGGATCTGGGGCACCAGGAAGGCGGCCGCGACCAGGAACGAGACACCCAGACCGATCGTCCCGATCGAGATCCAGGCCTGTTCGTGATCGAAGGCCTCGGCCTCGGCGATCATCAGTTCACCGGTGAGGTAGCCGATCAGGGCCGCGGGGAGGAAGAGGAACTGCGCCACGAAGCGCATGTCCCGGGCGAACCCGAGTCGATGCGCCGGCTCGGCGTGCTTGAGGCGCAGCGCCATCACCTGGGCGGCGATGGCTCCGCCCACCCACACGATGGCGGCGAGGACATGGGCGAACTTGTACCACTCGAACGCGCTCATACCCCTCAATCGACGGCGGCGGAGAAGATAGCCGCTCGTCCGCGCCTTCGCCGTGCGCTTACGATGCTGCCATGAGCCACCGGGGGGGTCGGGTCGTGCTGCTGGCCCGGGTGGGTCTGGTGGCGCTCGTGACCCTCGTTTCGATCGTGGCCCTGCCCCGGGTCGCCTCGGCCGTGACCTCACTCTCGGTCTTTCCCTCCAGTGGACCGGCAGGGGCAGCGTTCACGGCGACCTTCTTCGACCAGACGGGACCGGAGTGCTTTGGGGGCGGGCTCACCGTCACCTTCCACTGGACAAGCCTGCGGTTCCCCGCGTACGGATCCGCAACGATGGATGGGTCATCGTGCACCGCGGCCCTCACCGCCCCGCCGCCGGGCACCCCCCCGGAAGGGACGTACGCGGTGTGGGCCCGCATCTGCCCACCGGCTGCGACGGGCTCCACCTGCAGAAGCGCGTCCGCCCGCTACACCATCACCCCCGCCGCGCCTCCGACTACCACGACGACGACGACTGCTACGACGACGACGACCACCACGAGGCCGCCTCCGACCACCACCACGACGACCACCACGACGACCCTCCCTCCGACCACCACCACACCGTCCACCACGACGACCGCGGCAACGACGACCACCACCACGGCGACCACCACCACGACGCTTCCCCCGACCACCACCACGACCACGATCGTTCCGGTTTTGTCCGATCCCGAAGTGTCCGACCTCGTCGCCGCCACTCCGGGGCCTGCGGATCTGGACGGTGGAGCCGACGTCCTTCTCACCAACCTTCTCCTCGCCGGGCTGTTGGTGCTGCTGCTCGGCACCACCGCAGCGGTCTTCAACAGCACTCTCGACGCCAATCGCAGCACCATCGAGGGCTGGACCGCGGGGGTGCGCCGCTGGTGGAGCAGGGTGGTCGGGGGGAGGACGCTTACCCCGGGAGGCCGGATGGTCGTGATTCTTGGCATCACCGGGCTGGTGTATGGGTTCCTCAGCCCCGATTTCGGTCTGAATCTCCCCAGTCTCTTTCTCTTCGTCGCCATGGTCGGTGGGTTGGGCGCCCTCACCTATCTCAATGAGGGGGGAGCCGCCCGTTTCACCAGTCGTCGGTTCGGTCTGCCGGCAGGGGTGCGGGTCCACAGCGGCGCGGTGCTCGCCGCGTTGGCTTGCGTGGTCGTATCTCGGCTGCTCGGTTTGCAACCGGGGGTGCTCTACGGCTTTGTGGCGTCCGCGGTGCTGCTTGCTCCGGTGACGATGGATCGGCGCCAGGCGGGGGAGAGTGTCTTCTATCCGGCGCTGGCGGTGCTGGTCGTGGCCGTCGGTGCCTGGGGCCTGCTGGGGTGGGTTCGAGCCGGTAGCGGTTCTCCGCTGCTCGAGTCGGTGCTGGCGGTTCTCTTCGTCGGCGGCGTCGAGGGTGTGATGTTCTCCATGATGCCGATCACCTTCATGGACGGCCGGGCGGTGCTGGCCTGGCGTCGTGGGGCGTGGCTGGCGATCATGGGTCTCTCCTCCTTCTTGTTCTGGCACCTCATCGTGAACCCGGGTTCCGCCTTCCTCGATGCGTTTCGGGAGACCGCGGTGCGGCTGGTGCTCCTCGTCGCCGTTGGGTTCGTGCTGGTGACCGCCGCCACCTGGGGATACTTCCGCCGCCGCCAGCGGGTGGAGGCCCTCGCCGCACAATCGTGAGCAAGCCGCGGAAGGTCTCGCCGCGGGAGCGGGCCGCTAGCGTGCCGCCGTGACGTACCAGTGGATCAAGTTGCTCCACATCGCTTCTGCGGTGGGGTTCGTCGCGGTGCACGGCGCCTCGATAACGCTGCTCTATGCGGCGCGCCGCGAACGCGACCGCCGTCGGCTTCAGGCGCTTCTCGACCTCTCCGGGCGCACCGCCTCGGCGATGTATCTGACGCTGGTCGCCATCATCGGCTCGGGAGTGGGAATGGCGGCCATCCGCACCGACCTGTTCTCGGAGCGTTGGTACTGGACATCGCTGGTGGTGCTGACAGTCACTTCGGTGCTGATGGTGGCGATCGCCAAGCCGTTCACGATGCGGCTGCGCACCGCCTGCGAGCTGCGGCCCAGCGGGATTCCCCGGATCTCCGACGAAGAGCTCGCCGAACTGCTGCGATCCCCGCGGGCTCACGCGATTGCGACCATCGGGTTCGCCGGGCTCGGCATGCTCCTCTACCTGATGGTGTTCCAGCCGTCACTGGGAGCCGGGGGAGCCCGGCCGATCACGGCAACCACGACCACCACGACCGCCGGTGGTTCGAACGGTGACACGACAACCTCGACCCTGTCGGGGGAGGCTGCGCTGTTGGCGCGGGGCCGGGAGGTGTTCGAGGTGACGGTGGGTTGCTCCAACTGCCACGGTCTCGACGGGTTCGGCTCGGCGTTCGCCCCACCTATCGCCGGGCGGGGACGCGAGGATATCGAGAACGCACTGCGCTTTGCCGCTCCCATGGCCGACATCCGCATCTCTGAGGAGGACCTCGATGCGGTCGCCTTCTACGTGACGCGACTCGGAGGGTGACTAGCGCGGCTCCAATGGCCGGCCGGCAGGACCCTCGATCACCGAGCCATCTGTCCCGAAGCGAGACCCGTGACACGGGCAGTCGAATGTCTTGGCGGTGGGGTTCCATGACACGGTGCATCCGAGGTGGGTGCACTTGGCCGACATCATCCTGAGCCCGGTGTCGGGGTCCATGTACGCCGCCACCGGTTCGCCCTCCCGGTCGATCACCCCGCCATCGCCGGGCTCGAGTTCGGATTCGCGCTGGCTGACGGTGCGGCACAACAGGACGTCACAACGCGCCCCCTTGAGCACCTCTCCCGGCACCGAGGTGCCGGCGCGCAGTCGCAGCCCGGTCATCCCCTTGTTGCCCACCATGATCAGGTCCGACCCGGAGCTCGCAGCGTGCTCCAGGATCACTGGTGCCGGCGGTCCGTGGAGCAACCTGGGGACCGTCGGCACCTCCCCGGCGGACACCGCCATGGTGTCGGAGAGGATCAAGTCCCCGGTGGCGGGATGGCCGACGAACACCAGCTCGACGGTGGCCCCGAGCGCCTCTGCGAGGTCGTAGCCGCGGCGTGCCGCCCGATCGGCGGTGCGCGATCCGTCGGTGGCGATGAGGATCTTCCGATA
>CAYTTU010000171.1:0-2940 GCA_964440905.1 uncultured Acidimicrobiia bacterium
CCTGGGCGACGATCCTCCACAGCTCGTCGCGCGGATACCGCCCCACCATGAAGAGGGTCAGGTTCCGCCTCACCGGGGACCACCGGCCGTTGACGAAGAATAACAGCCCGAACCGGTAGGCGGCGTAACCGAGCAGCACCACCAGCAGAACGGTGATGAGGGTGTTGTGCCAATTGTTGAAGAGGTGTCGTCGCACCCATTTCCCGGGAGGCAGCTTGTCGTGCCGGGCCTGATCGATGACCAGGATCGGCTCCTCGAGGCCGGGTTCCATGAACGGGCGACCTGTCATCTCAGCGCTCCACCAATTGGATGCGACGGTTGTAGGCGTTGAGGACGAAGGAGATCGACAGTGAGAAGGCAAGGTAGACGCCCATGAGGACGACAATCGACTGCGGGGCGGGACGGCCATTCCCGATCGAGGTCAGGGTCAGGCTGGTGATCTCCGCGTAAGCGACGGCCACGCCCAGCGACGTGTTCTTCATCAGGTTGAGGTACTGACTGATGATCGGCGGCACCGCGATCCGGAGTGACTGGGGAAGCACCACGAACCGATAGCGCTGGAACGAGGACAGGGCAATGGCGTTGGCTGCTTCGCTCTGGCCCTTCGGGACGGCCAGGATGCTGCCGCGGATGATCTCCGCGATGTGGCTCGCGGTGTACAGGCCGAGGCCGATGGTCACCGCGATGAACCCCCAATTCAGCTGGAGACCACCGACGATCCGACGACCGGACTCGCTCAGTGCCGGCCATGACAACGAGTACGCATCGCCGGCTACGAGATAGCCGGCAAACGCCAGGACCGCGAATGTGCCGAGAGCGAAGATCACCCGGTGGTGAGCCCGCCCTGTGCTGTCGAACACACCGGTGCGCCACCGCGCCACCAGTCCCGCGGCGACGAGGCCGACCAGCACCCCGATCCAGAAGATGCCGGCGCCGTCCTCGGCGACGAGTGACGGAATCCCCCACACCGTGTTCGACAGGATGAGCACGTTGTGGTCCGATCCGAAGAAGGAGTACTGATCAGCCTCGGTGATGATCGGGAACGGCCCAAAGGTGAATAGCGCGAAGCCGAAGAAGATGATTACCACCAGCGGCGGGATGTTGCGCAGGGTCTCGACAAAGAGCGTGGCGATCCGGGCAACCAACCAATTCGATGAGAGTCGCGACACCCCCACGACGATCCCCGTGACGGTGGCGATGACGATGCCGAAGCTGCCCGCCAGAAAGGTGTTCTTCACTCCGACCAGGACCATGGACCAGACCGAGCTGCGCGGGTTGAATCCCTCGTCGTATGGGATCTGGAACTGCGTCGGCCGGCCGAGAAACCCGAAGTCGGTGTTGATGTTCAGCCGGTTCAGGTTCGTGACGAGGTTGTTGAACAACCACCAGCCCAGCGCGATCACCCCGATGACGGCGACCACCTGAGCTGCGACCCGTCGCACCCGAATGTTGCGATACCAGACGATCGCGGTGCGCCGGCCCGCGGAACGGGCTCTGGTGTCAGTCACGTCGATGCGGGTGGAGTAGGCGGATGGGCGGCCGGCAGGTGTGCCGACCGCCCATCCTCATGGCCGTTATTCAACCCAACCCTTACCGGTAAGGCGGGACATACATCAGGCCCCCGTTACTCCACAGGTCGTTCGGGGTGCCGGCGAGCGGCAATCCGATCGGGATGAGGTTCCTGTTGTAGATCTCCTCGTAGTTGCCGACCTGGCTGATGATCTGGACCACGAAGTCCGTGGGCAGACCGATGCCGGTCTCGAAGCCGTCAACGCCCAAGAAGTTCTTCACGTTCGGATCGTCCGAGGAGTACCCGGCGACATTGGAGCTGTCGATCCCGAACTCCCAGGCCTGCACGGTCGCCATGATGGACCACTCCACGGCCTGTGCCCACGCCGAGTCGCCGTCACGAACCACGGGCCCGAGCGGCTCCTTCGAGATGACTTCCGGCAGGATGGTTTGCTCCGCCCCACCCTCGTTCTCGATCGTCGCCTTAAAGGCGGTCAGCTGCGACACGTCCGATGTCCATGCCTCGCACTGTCCCTCTTCATATGCGGGACGAAGCAGGTTGTTGTCGGCAAAGCCGACCGGGTTGAACGGGATACCGCGAGCGTTGAACACCGCGGTGAGATTCAGCTCGGTCGTGGTCGCCTGGAGCACGCAGATGTTCGCATCGGCGAGATCCTCAAGACCGGTGAAGCCGGTGGACGTCGGGACCATTATCCCCTGACCGTCGTAGAAGGTCGTGAACAGGAAGGTGGCGCCCTCCTGGCCGTCGCGGGTAGCGGTCCATGTCGTGTTGCGGATCAATACGTCGATCTCGCCCGACTGCAGCGCAGTGAATCGCTCACCTGCCGTCAGCGCCACGAACTCCACTTTGTCGGCATCACCAAGGACCCCTGCGGCCACCACCCGACACAATTCGACGTCGAAGCCGCTGAAGGCGCCGGTGTCATCGACGATCCCGAACCCCGGGAGCACGTCGTTGACTCCACATCGGACCACGTCGCGGTCCAGGACGTCCGCCAATAGGCCGCCGCCGCCGCCGGACTCGTCGTCTCCACAAGCTGCAGCTACCAGGGTCAGACCTAGCACGAGTACCGCGAGTCGTTTCATGGAACTCATTCGATTCCCTCCCTCAGGGCCGAGTCGGCCCCGGAGGAGACTCTATCAATAGACCTGGCGGCTCGCCCGAATACGCAGCGTTGCCAAGCGCCCACGAGTCCGCCAGCGTGCGGGAATGTCACCCGGGGCGGTGAGGCGCTTAAGGCACGCTCGTCACAGACTCGCTGACCCGTACCTCGATCTCATCCCCGTCCGACGCGTCGATCAACGAGCGGTCGCCCAACGGCTCGGACAGCTGGAAGTAGACAGCGTCGGCGCAGTCGTAGTCGGCCTCCGACTCGTGCTCAACACGAACCCGCACTACTACCTCGTCAA
>CAYTTU010000172.1:0-6346 GCA_964440905.1 uncultured Acidimicrobiia bacterium
CGCGGCGTATCCGATCAGGTGGGCATAGCGATCCTCGAACGGATAACGGCGCGAACCGTCGGGCGCGTCCTCGGCCACCACCACTCCGTCGGCGGTGATGAAGCGCCCCGCTCCGGGAAGAAACGCACCCTCGTTGGTACGGGCATTCCGTGGGTCGCTGCGATAGGTGCGACCCGCCCCGGCCGACGCCCAGGTGAGCCACACCCCGGAAAGCGCGAGAAGTGCGGTGAGTACCAGGGCGATGCGGCGCAGGCCTGTTCTCATCGCAGCTCCTCATGGGCGACACGGGCGAGAAGCGCGACGATCACGAAGTTGGCCAGTAACGATGATCCACCGTATGAGACAAACGGCAGGGTGATCCCGGTGAGGGGAAGCATGCGGAGCACCCCGGCAACGATCAGGAGAGTCTGCACGGCCAGCACCGCGGTGAGTCCCGCGGCGAGCAGGGTGCGAAAAGCATTCCCGGCGCGCAGCGCGATCCCGAATCCGGTGGCTATCAGCAAGGCGAATGCCGCCAGCAGAGCGAGGCCACCGGCGAGACCGGCTTCCTCGACCACTGCGATGAACACGTAGTCGGTGGCCGCCGCCGGGATCAGGTAGGGGGATCCGTTGCCGAGGCCCGTTCCTAATAGTCCGCCCTCGGCGAGGGCAAACACCCCTTGGGCCACCTGATAACCGCCACCGGAGTAGTCGGCGAACGGCCGCAACCATCCCTCCACCCGCACCGTGACGTGGGAAAAGTAGCGTGCCGCCGCCACAGCACCGGTTACCGCGAGTACCAACCCGGACACGAGGTAGGTGGCTCGTTCCGTGGCTGCGTACAGCAGCAGGACTACCACCACGAAGAGCAGTAGCGAGGCTCCGAGGTCGCGTTGATACACCAAGACCATGAAGGCGACCGCGAACGCAAGCAGCACCGGCATCAGTTGGCGCGGCTCGGGCAGATGGAACGGGCCGACCATGCGCGGCATCGCCGCCAGCGCTCTACGCCGCTCGGCGAGGAAGGAGGCGAGGAACACCACGATGAGCACCTTGGCGCCCTCGCCGGGCTGAAACGACAACGAGCGATCGCCCAGGGTGAGCTTCACCCACAACCGCGATCCGTTCACCGTGCTGCCGCCTATCGGGAAGCTGCTGGGGAGGAGCGGGAGGGCAAGCAGCATGAGCGCCCCGAGCAGGAACAGGTAGCGAAAGCGACGCAGCGACTCCACCCCGCGTCGGTGCAACAGCCGGGTCGTGGCGACGCCGATCGCCGCGGCGAGCAACAGCCACCAGCGTTGCAGGCGGCCCAGGTCGGGATCGATCCGGAACACCTCCACCGACCCGACCGCGGTGATCAGGCCGACGAGGGGGAGCAACAGTCGGGAGGTCGAGGGACACCAGCGGCGGAAGGCGAGCAGCATGGCGCCAAAGGCGCCTAGGTGCACCGTTCCGGCCGCCAGAGCGTCGAGGCCGACCGTCCCGGTGGTGGTGGCGGTGACGACTGCGGTGCCCGCGGCGGCAATCAGTGCACTTGCCGCTACCAACCGCGATTCGAGGCGCCGGGTCACCCGGCTTCCACGAGGACGACGCTGATGTTGTCGACGCCGCCGGCGTCATTGGCTGCGCCGACCAGAGCGTCCGCGGCGGCGACCGGACCCGGGTTGGCAGTGAGAAGCCCACTGATGTCGTCGTCGGAGAGCATTCCGGTGAGTCCGTCGGAACAGATCAGCACTCGATCACCCGCCGTGAGTTCCAGGTTGGCCACCTCGACCTCTACCCCCGGTTCCAGTCCGACGGCGCGGGTCAGGACGCTGCGATAGGGATGGTCTTCGGCCTCTTCGACTGTCATCCGTCCGGCGGAGAGCATCTCGTTGACAAACGAGTGGTCGGTGGTGACCTGGGTGAACACCCCACCGCGCATCAGATAGGCGCGGCTGTCACCGACATGGCCGATCTGCAGCGAGCCGTCGGCGCCGAAGATTCCCATGGTGAGGGTGGTGCCCATGCCGCGCAGTCGCGGCCGCTGCCCGGCAGCTTCTACGACGGCTAGATTTGCTGCCTCGATCCGCAACGCGACCTCGGCGCTCACCGCGGCGGCCGCGGCCATGGCGGTGGAGCTCGCCACCTCCCCGCCTGCTGCGCCTCCCATCCCATCGGCCACGGCCGCCACCAGCTGATCGGTCGTGCCGTCGGTTCCCGGGGCGGGCAGCACCGAGTCCTCGTTCTGTTGGCGGACCTTGCCCGGATCGCTGCGGGTCGCCCATGCGTAGATCATCGGACCTCCATGATGGTCTGTCCGATGTGGACGATGTCACCGCGGTCCAGCACCCGACGTCCAGTGACAGGAAGGCCGTTGACCTTCGTGCCGTTGGTCGAGCCGAGATCCTCCATCACCAGGCGATTCTCCACCCGGTCGAAGCGAACGTGGCGATCGGAGATGAACGGGTCGTCGAGGGTGATGTCCGCTTCGCTGCCGCGTCCGACCAGGGTCGGCTCTTCGACCGCGATGACGCGACCCATGGCTTCCGGTGGGGCGGTGACGAACAGCACGTGAGTAGAGAGGCGCTCGACGGTGACCGGGCTGGCCAGGTGGGAGCGCACGGCGCGCACCACCGTCCACAGGAAGGCGTACAGGGCGGCGACGAAGGCAACCTTGAGGATGTTCACCCATAGCGGCGACATCAGGGTCGCCCGATCACGAACTCGGTGCGCCCCAGAGTGAGCACGTCACCGTCGACGACCGATGTTGGACCGTCGATGCGTTCGCCGTTCACGAAGGTGCCATTGGACGACTCCAAGTCTCCCACCCAGGCCGAACCGGCCTCCCGCCAGAACACCGCATGGATACGAGAGACGTCCTCGGTGGGGACCCTGACATCGCTCGCCTTGCCTCGGCCAATCACGGCGCGGTTGACCGACACCGGAACGGGGGATCCACTTGCCACGGGGCGGAGTTGGGCCCACACCGGCTGAACTCCGGGGACCACCGCGGTGGCGACGGCGACTTCGGCGGGGCGCCGCGCCGAGTCGACCGCGACGGCCACCTGGGCCGGACCCTCGAGCCGCCAGCCGCGCTCCAACGCGGCCTCCTCGAAGAACGCGGCGAGTTCGCGCGCCACCTCCTCGAGCACCTCACCGTCCACCGGTTCGCCACCCATGACCACTTCGTAGGCGTTGGGCACTCCCCAGCCTCCCGGTGTCTCCCAGATGGCGAGGTCCGCCTCGCGCACCAGCAGGGCGCCGAGCTCCACCGGATGGATCCGCCCCCGGAACAGACGGGCCGCAAGACCGTCGACCAAGCGTTCCAGTCGGCGTTCGATGCCACGAGCCAGTCCCATGCCGGGCAGGGTACCGAAGCCCCGGAGTCGTCGAACAGGCCCGTGGTACGATTTCCAGCCCTTGGGGGCGAGTGGCGGAACTGGCAGACGCGCAGGATTCAGGTTCCTGTGGGCTAACGCTCTTGGGGGTTCGACTCCCCCCTCGCCCACCCGGTGTCATATTCCCCCGCCGCTCGGAGGAGGCGACGGCGTCGCACCCTCGCTGTCCTGGGTACCGCCGGGGTCGTGCTTGGCGTCGCTTACGGGGTCATCCAGGCCCAGGGCGAGCGGGAGACGGCCCGGGCCTACCTCGACATCGCCTATGACGCCGCCACCTCCGCGGTCGAGATCGGCGAATCGCTCGACACTCTGATCACCGACATCGAGGACTACAACCGCGCCACCCTCGTCGAGCGACTCGGCGCCATGGAGGCCGCTGCCGAGGAGTTGGTCACCGATCTGGTGGATCTCGAGGCCCCGGCGTCGCTCCGTGAGGCGTCGCTGTTCTTGCGCATCGCCGCCGTGTCGTGGCGATCGGGTATCTCCGAGTCCCGCGCCGGGTTGCTCGCCCTGTCCGCCAATCCGCTCGACGAGGAGGGCCTGACTGCGCTCACCCAAGGCTTGATCGACCTGCGGGTTGGCGATCGCGCCTACGCCGGCTTCCTCGCCTCTCTGGGTGACGTCGACACCACTTTGCAGGGTGGTCCGTTTCCCGCCATCGCCCTGGTGCCCCCCTCCAACGAAGCGCTCTACGAGCCGCGTGATCTCGCACGGCGGATGTTCCTCGCCGGCTCGATCGCACCAGTGGACGACATCGCTCTTGCAGATCTGAAACTCGAGCCCGGTCCCGTCGGGGTGCGTGACGGTCTTCCCGTGGTGGCGTTGACCTCCAGCCAGAGCGCCCAGGTGGTCGTCTCCAACCGCGGCAACGTCGACGTCACCGGGATCATCGTGCGGCTTCGCCTGGTGTCCAACGACGGCGACCTATATGAGACCGAACAGGAGATCCCCGGCCTGGAGGCCACGGCGCTCACTCTGCTCACGTTCGAGGAGCTGCCGGTTAGCCCCGGGGTGACCTACGAGATCACCGTCTCCCTGACTCGGACCGACGATGATGAAGAGAACGACTCACAGCAGTTCCTGTTCATCGTGAACCCGGGCGGTTGAGATGATTACCGACGTGCTGGCGGTGGTGGGGGTCTTCATCGCCATCATGGCCATATATATGGTCTCCGTGGAGCGGCGCCGCTTTGCCGCCCTACCCCGCGACACCAATGTCCTCGATCAGATCCGGCGCCTCGACGAGGACCTCGCTCTGGTGGAGGCCGCGGTGGCCCGGATGCAGCCGGTACTCCGGTCCGTGGTGGACCGCATGCCCGGGGCGATCCGGTATGCCGCGGTGGTCACCTTCGACGCCAACGACGAGCGCACCGGTCACATGTCCCGGGCCATCGCCCTGCTCAACGAGCGCCGCGACGGCCTGGTGATCACGCTGCTCCACGGACCCCGGCAGTCGCTGTTCTTCACCAAGATGATCCGCGACGGCGAGGGCCTCGAGCCGCTGTCGGTGGAGGAAGAGACCGCGGTAAAGCGGGCGCTGGGGGGACAGTGAAGTTGCCAGCTGTCAGCTATCAGCCAAAAGAGCGCGGTGTCGGGGTCGGTACCCGGTATGCGGCACCCGGCACCCCGTGACCCGTAACCCGTAACCGGAATCCCCAGACATCCTCAGTCGTTGCTGACTCTGAACCCGCACTCGGGAATGGAGAACTCGTCGATGCTCAGGGCGGCGAGTCCGCCGGCGATCGCGGTCTCGGCGACGGCGGGATCGGCGAGGGCCGCGTCGAGCCGCGTGTCGAACTCGTCGAAGGTGTCGGCCTCCTCCACGGCCTCGCTGAGGATGGGCATGAGCATCGTGGTGGCATCGCGCACCGCAACGATGTCGGCGGCGAGTTCGGGCTCGGCGAGGGCGGCGGCGTCGTCGTAGTGCCCGATCAATTCGGCCATCAGTTCGGAGGCTTCGCCAAAGGCGCCACGGAAGTCGTCGAGGAGTTCCGCCTCGGCATCGGCACTGAGTTCCTCCCCGGTGGCGGCGGCGGCGTAGATGTCTGCCAACACCCCGTTGAGCCGCAGGGAGAATTCTTCCGACATCCGCACCACCTCGGCAAGCGGCCCACAGACTGGGGGAGTGCCCGGTGCGAGCGTGGTCCCGGGTGTTGCTCGTACCGTGGTGGTCGGCGCAGCAGCGTCGTCGCCACAGGCGCCAAAGGCGAGGACAAGGACCACCACCGCAATACGGCTGCGAGTCATGCCAGCGATGTTATCTCTGTCTCCGGCAGGGTGATGGCGGCGGGAGCCGGGGAGCGACCACCGCCACGCTGGGTGACTGCAAGGACGACCTCTAATCTCCGCCTTGTGATCGACATCGCCCTGCTCCGCACCGACCCCAAGGGTCTGGCCGCCGCCTTCGCCCATCGCGGGCTCGAGGTCGATGTCCCCGGCTTGGTGGCGATGGACGAGGGGCGCCGTCGCGCCCGGGCGGCCGCCGAGGAGCTGCGGGCTGAACAGAACCGGACCGGCAAGGAGATCGCTCGGCTCAAGGGTGATGACAAGCAGAAGGCCATCGCCGCCGCCTCAGACCTGGCGGAGCGCTACAAGGCTGCGCTGTCCGAGGCCGACGAACTCGATGCCCGTTTCGAGGCGGCGTGG
The DNA here is from genome assembly GCA_964440905.1 of uncultured Acidimicrobiia bacterium. Taxonomy (GTDB): domain Bacteria; phylum Actinomycetota; class Acidimicrobiia; order Spongiisociales; family UBA11373; genus UBA11373. Next base: position 6,006 of record CAYTTU010000172.1, read on the forward strand.
GTGCCGCTGCCCAACCCGCCCCATGCCTCGGTACCCAAGGGGGTTTCGGACGCCGACAACGTGGTGCTCAAGACAGTGGGCAATCCGCGCCAGTTCGACTTTCCCGTCCTGGACCATGTCGACCTCGGCGAGCGGCTCGGCATCCTGGACATGGACCGCGGAGCCAAGGTCTCCGGGTCGCGTTTTGCCTTTCTCAAGGGACAAGCGGTGCTGCTGGAGTTCGCCCTGGTGCAGTGGGCCCTGCGCCGACTGATGGAGCAGGGTTTCACCCCGGTGGTCCCGCCGGTGCTGGTGCGGGACCAGGCGTTGTTTGGGACCGGGTTCTTCCCCGGGGCGCGAGA
>CAYTTU010000173.1:0-11909 GCA_964440905.1 uncultured Acidimicrobiia bacterium
TCCAACTGGTTGCCCACCGTCACCACGTATCGGGGCTCGAGCCAGGGATGACGGTCGAGGCGCGACAGGGCGAAGGCGCCGCTCTGCGAGATGACCGCGAGGGAAGCGTGAGTAATACCCCCCACCGACGGGGCTTCGCCCCGTCGACTCCCCCACAAGGGGGGAGTGGTACTGGGAGTCATCCTCTCCCGGGGGATGAAGGTGGCGTCGTAGCGTCCGGGCAGCGAGCGGATTCCCATCGAGTTGGGGCCGGTCACCACCGGTGGTCTTGCCGCGGTGCGCAACGCGGTTCGGATGCGGTCCGCCGCTCCCTCGGTGCCGTCGACTTCGCCGAGTCCTCCAGGGATCAGGATCACCGACCGCGCCTTGCCGGAGGCGGATATCCGCTCCATCACCTCAGGGGCGACGGAGGCGTCGATCGCCAGGATCATCAGGTCGACCGGTTCGGGCAGCGACTCCGGGTCGGGCACGCAGCGACAGCCATCGATCTCGCCAACCGCTGGCTTGATCACCGTCACCCGATCCGGTGGGAATCCGGCGGCGAGAATGTTGCGCAGGATGACCCGTCCCGGGTTGAGCCGTTGCGACACGCCGAGCACCGCGATCGAGTGGGGATGCAACTGTCGGGCGATACCCCCGGAGGGTCGGGGACGAGTTTGCGGCGTAGCCTTTCCGCCGACAACAGCGAGGGCGTCGAGCGCCACCGGTCCTGCTGCGGTGAACACCAGGGGATTGATCTCGAACTCGGTGAGATGGTGGGGCATCGCCGCCACTCCGAGAGCCAGCAGGCGTCGTGTCACCGCCGCCAGTTGCTCTGCGCTGGTGGCGGGAACCGACCCGCGGAAGCCCGTGGTGAGCCGGCGCGGGCCGCCGGCCCGGGCCAGGGCAGATCCGATGGCGTCGGCCGTGGCCGGTGAGACCAGCGCCGCATCACCGGTGCGCTCGGCCGCGGTGCCGCCCGACCCGATCGTGACCACCGGCCCGAACCCTTCCGTCCAGCGCACCCCAGCGAGTATCTCCGCTGCCGGATCATGCTCGAAGTACTCGGCGACGAGTACGGCCGTTGCTTCTCCGGCGGCGAGCACCGCATGAGCCGCGACGAGGATCGCTTCCGGCGAATTGGCCACGACCAGAACCCCGCCGCGGTCGGTCTTGTGAGCCGGTCCGACCACCTTGACCACCACCCGATCGCCACCGACGGTGACCAGGGACGCCTCCCGTGGAGACTGCGCCACCACCATGTGGGGGATTCCGATGCCGATGGCGGTGGTGATCCGCTGCGCATCGGGCTCCGCAAGGACTTCACCGGGGCCCCGGCCGGCGACGATTCCGGCGATCGAGTCGAACCCGACGGCCGCAGCCCAGGAATTCACCTGTCCGCCGCAGCGGGGTCCAGTGCCGCCCGGCCGGAACGGAACGCAGCGAGGTTGATGGCCACGACCCGGTCGCCCTTGGCGGCGAACCCGGTGGCGATCGCTTCCTCCAGTCGGGCGGGGGAGATGTCCAGGAAGCGAGAGGCGGCGCCGACCATCACCACGTTCGCGGCGCGGATCGATCCGGCGTCTCTCGCCATAGTGGTCGCATCGACGAGATGGCCGCCGACGGAGCGGACCGACCCGTGCACTTCCTCCAGCGGTGGGTAGTCGGGGATGTTCCGCATCGGTTCGGTGGTCGTGAGCAGCACGCCCCCGGGGGAGAGGTACTCCAGATAGCGCAGTGCCTCCACCGGCTCCATACCCAGGATCATCGTGGCTGATCCCCGGGCCACCAGTTCGCTGGCGATCGGATCGGTGGAGATACGCAGAGTCGCATGCACCGCACCGCCCCGCTGCGCCATCCCGTGCACCTCGCCCTGTTTCACCGCCAGCCCGCTGCGACGGGCCCCCTCGGCGAGGACACTGGCCACCGCGAGCACGCCCTGGCCTCCCACCCCGGCGATGAGCAGATCGGCCCTCACGACTCGGCTCCCTGGTGGCGATCCTTGCGGGCCTCGACGCACTCCTTGACCGCGATGACGACCGACGGCCCGGGGTGCCCCATCTCGTCCCGTATCGCCGCGGCGAGTTCGGGGATGCGCCGCTTGGTGATCTCGACGATGCGGAGGTGCTCCGGGGCAATGCCGAGTCCGAGCACGATCGGCTCGAGACGTGAGCTGGGGAGCAACGTGGGCTGCTGACCGGTCATCCCCACCGTCTCGTTGTCGAGGATGATCACCGTGATCGGGGTCTGATAAGCCACGGCATCCATGAGCGGGGTGAGCCCGGAGTGGAGGAAGGTGCTGTCCCCGATCACGGCCACGGCCGGCTGGAGTCCGGCATCGGCGGCGCCCCGCGCCATCCCGATCGAGGCGCCCATGCACACGCACGACTCGATCGCTTGGTAGGGCGGTAGCGCGCCCAGGGCGTAGCAGCCGATGTCGGCGTTGACCACGGACGAATCGACGCCCTGCAGCGCCTCGAGCAACCCGGCGAACGAATCGGAGTGCGGACATCCCGGGCACAACTGCGGTGGGCGGGCGGGCAGCACCATGCCATCCAGCGCCCGACGCGGCCGCGGCGCCAGGCCGAGGGCGCTGCGCACCGAGTCCGGGGTCAACTCGCCGTCCTCGGGGAGCGCCCCCGAGGCACGACCCTGCACCTCCCACCGGGTGGGGAGCACCCCCGCCAGGGCGCGCTCTATGAAGGGGTAGCCCTCCTCGATCACCAGGATGCGCTCGACCCGCCGCGCCAGGCTGTGAATCGCCGCGGTGGGGAGCGGATACGCCCCGACATGGAGATGGGAGGGGGTGAAGCCCAGATCGGCGACGTTCTCCATGTAGTGGTTGCGGCCGATCCCGGCCGTGATGACCCCGAGTCCCTGATCGTCGTCGGAAAGAGCCAGGACCGTATGGTGCGATGTCTCGCTCCACCCCACCAGTTCCTTTTGCAGGTCGAGGAGGTGGCGCCAGCGGCGGCGGGCGTTTCCCGGAAGCAGTGTCCAGTCCTCGGGACGCGCCGTCTTGTGCATCGGGTTGGGTGGTCGCTCTGGGGTGGTGGTGACCCGGGACCTGCTGTGGGCGATCCTGGTGACCAGTCGCACCATCACCGGCACCTCGAACCGCTCCGAGAGATCGAATGCCTCCCGGGTCATCTCATAGGCCTCTTGCGGTGATCCCGGCTCCATGCAGGGAATCCGGGCGAAGTCCGCGAAGTGACGGCTGTCCTGCTCGTTCTGCGAGGAGTGCATTCCGGGATCGTCGGCCACCACCACGACCAGGCCGCCGCCAATGGCCACCAGGGCCGAGTTGATGAAGGGGTCGGCGGCGACATTGAGCCCGACGTGCTTCATCGCCACCAGGGCACGCCGCCCTGCCATCGAAACACCGAGCGCTGCCTCATACGCGGTCTTCTCGTTGGCGGTCCATTGGGCGGTGACCCCGGGCGGGTCGAGGGAGAGGATCGTTTCGAGGATCTCGGTGGCCGGGGTTCCCGGATAGGAGTAGGCGGCGCTCAGCCCGGCGTCGATCGCCCCCCGCGCCGCCGCCTCGTCGCCGAGGAGCACCAACCCGGCGGCGGGGAGGTTGAGTAGCTGTGTCATCGACTCCAAGGTATCGAAGGCGCCAGCGAGTGGCCGGGGCCATATGGCCCTTGGAGGCGGAGACCGGAGCCTGAGTTTGGAGTTTGGAGTGTGGAGACCGGAGACCGGGCGTCAAATATCGGACACCGGGATCAGGCATCGGGATCGGGTGTCGGGCGTCGGGTGTCGGGCGTCGTTGCGGAGATAGGCCGGAATCCCCTATCCCCGCCCGCCCCGCCCTTGCCACCCTTTCCCCGTCACAGGAGGGTTCTGCTTTGAGCGACCGCAGCTTTCTCGTACTCGGCGGCGCCGGGATGGTCGGCTTCCAGGTCGCCTACCGGATCGCCCGGGATCTGTCCCCGGAGCGGATCGTGATCGTCTCGCTCTACCAGGACGAGGTGGAGCAGGCGGTGGAGGCACTGGGTGATCTCGCCCCCGCCGGTGTCGAGATCGTGGGGGAGTGGGGCGACGTGTTCCTCCGTGAGGAATTTGCCAGGCGGCGGCGTTCCGAACTGCTGCAGGATCCCGGGGCCCGCCGCGCCATCTTCGAGGATCTGCTCGGGCCGCTCGACGAGGCGTTTCGCCACTCCCGCCTCGCCGGGCTGTTCGAGAGCCATCGTCCCGACGTCGTCGTCGATGCGATCAATACCGCCACCGGGATCTCGTACCAGGACGTCTATACGTCGTCGCTGGCGGCGGAGCGGGATCTCGACGCCATGGCAGCGGGAGGCGAGGTGTCGCTCAGCGACGTGTCCCATGACATCGAGACCCTCATCCTCTCCCAGTCGCTGCCCCAACTCATCCGGCATGTCCTGATCCTCGATCGGGCGATGCGAGCCGCGGCGACCCGGATTTATCTGAAAGTGGGGACCACCGGCACCGGGGGCATGGGGCTCAACGTCCCGTACACCCATTCCGAGGACCGGCCCTCGGCGAAGCTGATGACCAAGACCGCGGTGGCCTTCGCCCACACCGGTCTGCTCTTTCTGATGGGACGGACCCCCGGTGGCCCGATCGTGAAGGAGATCAAGCCGGCGGCCCTGATCGGCTACTCCGACGTCGGGCATCGCCCCATCACGGAGAAGGGTCAGCCGGTGTGTCGGTACCGCGCCCAGAGTGGACCGCTCGGGGACACTCTGACGCTCCGTCTCGACCCGAAGGGTTTCGAGCGCGAAGCAGCCCTCGAGCTTCCCGTCGTCGACACCGGGGAGAACGGGGTGTTCACCAAGGGAGAGTTCGAGGCCATCACTTCGCTGGGCCAGATGGAGTTCGTCACCCCCGAAGAGATCGCCGGGCTGTGCGTGCAGGAGATCGGCGGGGTCAACACCGGGCACGACGTGGTGGGCACGGTCGATGCCAGCGTGCTCGGACCCTCGTACCGCGCCGGGGTGTTGCGTTCCCGGGTGCTCGACGAGCTGCGGTCCCTGGAGGAGGCCACCGGCACCCATGGTGTCGCCCTCGGACAACTCGGCCCGCCGGAGCTCTCCAAATTGCTCTGGGAGGCGGAGCTGCTCGCCCTCGGTTACGGGACGCTGCCGGCGGTGCTCGCCGCCACCCCTGACGAGATCTGCGCCACGGCGTGCCGGCTGATTCGGGAGCGCCCCGGGCTGGGCGACACCATCACCTCGCTCGGCCTCCCCATCCTCCATCCCGATGGGATGACGATCGACCGCGGTCCGTTCATCCGCATCCCGGAGAGTTCGGGCGGCGAGCCGCTCGAGGTAACCCCGGAGAATCGGGATCGCTGGGCGGCCAAGGGTTGGGTGGACCTGCGCCCGGCCAACTTCGCCCGGTGGCAGCAGCGTCTGCGGGCGATTCGCGCCGCCCATCCCGGAAAGGGCCAGACCGGTTCCGCCGGGGTCACCCCGGAGACCACGGTGACCGAGGCCATCGAGACCGGGACGGTGGTCGCCTGGGTGCTGGCAGAGGAACTGGGCGGGTACCGGATCAAGTAAGCCCGACGCCCGACGCCCGACGCCCGACGCCCGACGCCCGACTCCGCCAAAGCAGGTGTTAGGTGTCAGGGGTTAGGGTCGCGGCAGTTGCGGCATCCGGCCTCCGGTTTCCGGTCTCCGGTCTCTGGTCTCCGGTTCGGGCATCGGGGATCGGGCATCGGGTTGCGGCCTCCGGCCTCAGGTCTCCGGTTCGGGCATCGGGCTCTGGCTGGAGACGGGCGACTGGTGACTGGTGACTGGTTGCGATACACTCCCCTCCTTCCCCAACCTGCCCCTGAGAGGGGGCCTGCCGCTGAACGCGGCTGTCCAAAGGAGGTGGAGCGCATCGTGCGCACCTACGAGTTGATGACCATTTTTCGGCCTGAGATGGCCGAAGCCGACGTCAGACGGGAAGTCGAGCGCGTCTCAAGTGCCCTGTCCGAACGCGGGGCCAAGATGACGAAAGACGACTTCTGGGGCAAGAGGCGATTCGCCTATGAGATCAGCCATCTCACCGAGGGTTTCTACTCGGTGCTCCAGTTCGAAGCCGACCCTGAGGCGATCGTCGACATCGACCGGGCGTTGAGCCTGTCGGACCAGGTGGTCCGCCACAAGTTCTTTCGCCCCGAGTAGCCGTGCGAGTGTCACACCCGGGCCCCAAGATGGGCCCCACGAACAACGACGATTGCGCCAAGAGGTGATTTGATGGCAGCCAATCATGTGACGCTTATCGGAAACCTGGTCGACGACCCCGAGCTGCGGTTCACCCCGTCCGGGGTGGCGATGGCCAAGGTTCGCTTTGCGGTCAACCGCCGCTGGCAGGACAAGGCCGGCGCCTGGCAGGAGGACACCTCGTTCTTCGGCGGGACACTGTGGCGGGAGGCGGCCGAGAACGCTGCCGAGTCGCTGCAGAAGGGGATGCGGGTCATCGTGACCGGCCGCCTCGAGCAGCGGAACTGGGAGACTCCTGAGGGCGAGAAGCGCTCGGTCGTCGAGGTGGCGATCGACGAGATGGGCCCCTCGCTGCGCTGGGCCACCGCTGCGGTGACCCGGTCCCCCCGTTCCGGCGATTCATCTGCCGGTGGAGGTGGCGGCGGAACCCCGGCAGCCCCGGTGGCCCGCGAACAGTACGAGCCCGACGAGGCTCCCTTCTAGACAGAACTTCCCCAGGAGGACTCATGCCCAGAAAAAAGAATGCCCCGGGCAAGCCGAAGCGCCGGGCCCCAGAGCGGCCCCGGCGCGGCCAGGCGAAGCCCAAGGTCTGCGTGATCTGCACGCAGCACGCCGGCAAGGTCGACTACAAAGACCTGTCGCTGCTGCGCCGGTTCATGTCCGACCGCGCCAAGATCCGTTCGTCCCGGGTCACGGGCACCTGCCCCCAGTGCCAGCGCAAGGTCGCGGCCGCCATCAAGTCGGCGCGCGAGATGGCACTCCTGCCCTACCTCGGCAAATGAAGCTGATACTCACCCAGGACGTCGCGGACCTCGGGCGCCGCGGCGACGTCGTGGACGTCGCCGATGGATACGGTCGCAACTACCTCGTGCCCCGCTCACTCGGCGTCGCCGCCACCCGCGGTGCCATGAAGGATGCCGAGAAGATCCGCGCCACCCGCATGGATCTGGAGCGCAAGACGCGCGAGGCAGCCGATGAGATGTCGCAGGTACTGGCAGGCACCACCGTTGTCGTGGCGGCCCGGGCCGCCGATGAGGGCCGACTGTTCGGCTCGATCGGGGCGCGCGACGTGGCAGAGGCGATCGCCAAGTACACCGGCGTCGCCGTCCCCCACGAACAGATCCGTCTCGCCGGACCCATCAAGGAGATCGGCCTACACCAGGTGATCGTGCGGGCCCATCCGGAGGTCGAGATCCAGCTCACCCTGGATGTGATTCCCGCCTGAGGAGGACATGACCGCGCTCGAGAGCATCCGCATCCCCGCCGCGGCGGGGGCGCCTCACAACATCGAAGCCGAGGAATCGGTTCTCGGTGCGGTGATGCTCTCGGCCGACGCCGCCAACGTGGCGTTGGAGGTCCTCAAGGCCGATGACTTCTACAAGCCGGCGCACCAGTCGGTGTGGGAGGCGGTAACCGCCCTGTTCGACGGCAATGAGCCGATCGACCCGATCACCGTCGCCGACTGGCTGCGGCGCCGTGAGCAGTTGGATCGCATCGGCGGGGTCGGCGCCCTCACCCGCCTCATGGAGGCGGTCCCTTCCACCTCGAACATCGACTACTACGTCGGGATCGTCGACGAGACCGCGGCGCGCCGCCGCCTGCTTCGCGCCGGTGGCGAAGTCGGTGCACTCGCCCTCAAGGGCGACATGCCGATCGAGGAGGTGCTCGACAGCGCCGAGGCCGAAGTCTTCGCCGTAGCCGACCGCCGCATCGGTGAGGGGCTGACGCCGATCGGCCCGATGCTCAACGCCACCCTGGAACGCATCGAGGAGCTGGGCACCACCGGTGGTGACGTCACCGGCATTCCCACCGGGTTCCTCCGACTCGACCATCTGCTCGCCGGACTCCATCCCGCCAACCTGCTGGTGATCGCCGCCCGTCCCGGGATGGGCAAGAGCACCCTGGCGCTCAACATCGCTACCCACGTCGCCGGCGAGGCTCCAGTGGCGGTCTTCACCCTGGAAATGAGCAAGGAGGAGATCATCCACCGGCTCCTCTCCTCCCTGGCCTCGGTGGACTCGTCGCGCATCAAGACCGGTCAGCTCGACATGGAGCAGTGGCGCCGGCTCAGCCAGGCTTCTTCGCGCCTGTTCGAACTCAAGCTCTACGTGGACGACGGCGCCGCCCTCACGGTCACCAACATCCGCGCCAAGTGCCGCCGCCTCAAGCGGCGCGAAGGACTCGGGCTGATCGTGGTCGACTACCTGCAGCTGATGCAGGGGCCGCGCAACGCCGAGAACCGCCAACAGGAGATCGCCGACATCAGCCGCTCGCTCAAGAACCTCGCCCGAGAGCTGCAGGTACCGGTGATCGCGGTGTCCCAGCTCAACCGCCAGCTCGAGTCCCGGGAGAACAAGCGTCCCCGCCTCGGCGACCTGCGCGAGTCGGGCGCCATCGAACAGGACGCCGACGTGGTGATGTTCATCTACCGCGACGAGCTGTACAACGAGCCCAACGCCGACACCAAGGGCGTTGCCGAGATCGAGATCGCCAAGCACCGCGCCGGGGCCACCGATCGGTTCCAGTTGGGGTTCGCTGCCGAGTTCAGCCGGTTCAACAACCTGACAGGGCGCGCCGCCCCGATGTAGGCGCCGAGAGATATCAGACATCAGATGTCAGATATCAGGGCCGAATGTGTGGAGCTTTGGAAGCGGACCCCGGGGAAGTGGCCATCCCCTTCTTCCTGACTTCTGAGATCTGAGATCTGACATCCAAGAGCGCCGCTCCAACCCTCAGTCGCGGGAGGAGAGTTCTTCCACCGCCTCTTGGGCCACCCCGACCACGTCCTCCGTCGTTCTCCGGCCGCGGCGGAGCACGGCGCGTTCCGCCAACGAAACCATTGAAACGAAGGTGATACCGAGAAGCGCCGAGACGATGATGGCTGCGAAGAGCTTCTCCGGTCCGCTCACGTAGTAATAGGAGAAGGTGAGCAGCGACCTCCCCAGGCCGTCGCCCAGGCCCGCGGGCAACTCGCCGATGATGGCCCCGATGATGCTGGCCGTCGCCGAGATCTTGAGGGCGGTGAACACGTAGGGAATCGAGGCGGGAATGCGCAGTTTGGTGAGCACCTGGGTCTCGCTGGCGGCGTAGGACCGCATGAGCTCCACTGCCGCCGGATCGGGGGAGCGCAGCCCTCGCAGCGAGTTGATCGTCACCGGGAAGAAGGTCAGATAGGCGGAGATCACTGCCACCGAGAACCCGGCGTCATCGAGCCTGAAGGCGCTGACCAGCCATGACGGCCACGCTCCCGAACCACCCCAGATCACGATCATCGGAGCGATGGCGATCAAAGGCACCGTCTGGCTGGCCACCACAAATGGCATGAGTCCGCGCTCCAGGAGGCGGGACCTTGCGAAGAGCGCTCCTAGTCCGAACCCGGCAAGGCTGCCCATCAGGAACCCGACTGCGGCGCGATGCCAGGTGATGGCGGCGTTCTTGAGCAGCAGCCAGCCGAGGATGTCGGCGTTGCGCGCCCGGCTCACCGGTTGGAACAGGGAAGCGATGATGTCGGCGACGTGCGGCATCGAGGTGTCGTCGGGACGCACCGGGAGCCGGGTGTCGGTGAAGGGGATCAACCCATCTGTGGCGGCACCGAGGGCCTTGTATCCCTCCCAAAGGAGAGCGAGCACCCCGAACACCGCGGTAAAGGCCAGCGTGCGCCGCAGCCACCGGGGTATTCCGGTACGGATGGGTGCGGCCGTGGCCACTGCGGTCACGGCTGGGATGGTACGCGCTGGGCCCTCAGGCCGCCGGGGAGGAGTCGGTCCCCCATCCCTGCGCAACTGCCGCCGCTCCCACCGCACCCGCCCAGGCGAGGGCGGCGAACAGCAGATGGATCGCCACCACCGCCGCCGACGACACCTCGGTGAACACGTGCACCGCACCGAGTGCCACGTTCACCGTGAATGCCCCTGCGGCGGCGGCCAGCATGGTGCGCTCGGGGCGGCCAGCGCGGCGCGCCCGCACTGCCAGGGTCACCAGGTAGGCGAACCCGGCGCCGGCGGCGAGTCGGTGGGTGAAGTGCAGCAGCGTGTAGCGATTGGACAGATCGGGCACGAGACCCCCCTCCATCACCGGCCATCCGGGGAAGTAGATGTCATGCACCAGCGACCCCAGCAACAGCACCCCATAGGTGGTGACCGCGGCCACGACGGTGGCGACCCGCCACCCTGTTGTGCCGCGCTGTCGGGCGGTACCGGTGGCGATCACCACCAGAGCGAGCAGCCCGACGACCACCATCGAGATGGACAGGTGCAGCGCCACCAGGTCGCGATCGAGGTCGCCCTGGACGATGGCGCGACCGATCCATGCCTGGATCACAACAACCACCAGCGCCGTGGTCGCAGTCACCACCACCCGGCGCTTGCGGGGACGGGCCCGCCACGCCGCCACCGCGGTCAGCAGCACCAGCAGAGCGACGATCGCCGCCACCCAGCGGTGGGTCCACTCCACGATCATGTGGTACTCGAGCCGGGGGAGCAGACCACCGAGGAGTCCGTCCTCGCATAGCGGCCAGCGGTCCCGGCACCCGTACCCGCTTCCGCTGCCCCGGGTGTATCCACCCAGCGTGACCAGGAGGATGGTGGTGGCGAGGGACCACTTGGCCAGACGGCGCGTCGTCCACATCGCCGCGCAGGGTAGGTGCTGGCGGATGCCCTCGAACCGGCTGTGAGCTGCGACCTATTCGCTCACCCTCTTAGAGTCCCCGGATGCGCTTCGCCCTCCAGGCCGGCGGGTCCACCTACGAGGAGATCCTGCGGTGGGCGCGGTTCGCCGAGTCACGCCGGATGGACGCCTTCGCCATCCCCGACCACTACCTGCGGGGCGGTCCCGGTGGTGCCCTCGATGCATTGGTGACGCTGGGCGGCTTGGCGCGAGACACTTCGACCATCGAACTGGTGGTGCTGGTCAGCCCGGTCACCTGGCGCCACCCCGCGGTGCTCGCCAAGACCGCCGCCACTTTGGCCGACATGTCGGGCGGCCGGTTCACCCTCGGGGTTGGCACCGGCTGGCTGGAAAGCGAGCATCAGCTCTTCGGTTTCGACTTCCCCGAGCGTCGGGTGCGCTTCGACATGATGGAGGAGGCTCTCGGCTACCTGCGTGCCGCTTTCGCCGACCCCCCGGTGTCGTTTGCGGGCATTCACTACCACTTCGAGGCGTTCGACATGCTGCCCCGACCGCCGCTGCGGATCGTGGTTGGGGGCACCGGCACCAAGCGCACTCCAGAACTGGCCGGCAGGTATGCCGACGAACTCAATGCCTATCCGGCGCCGCCCGAGGTGTTCGCCGCCAAGGTGGCCACGGCGCGCCGCGCCGCCGTGGCGGCGGGGCGACCCGTCGATGCGGTGCTGATCTCCTCGGCGGGCTTCTTCATCGCCGCCGACACCGAGGCGGGCTACCGGGAGCGGCTGGCCGCTCGGGCCGAGGAGTCCGGCGCGACAGTGGAGTCGCTGGAGGAGGCGATGCGGGTGCGCCATTCACCCCATGGCACCTGGGATCGGGTGCGCCAGATGCTCGGAGACATGGAAGAGGTGGGGATGAGCCGGTTTTTCATCCAGACGTTCAGCGACAACGAGTCCGAAGTGGAAGAGGTACTGGAGAAGCTGACCTAGGCCGACTCCCGACGCCCGTCGCCCGTCGCCCGTCGCCCGTCGCCCGACTCCCGACTCCCGACTCCCGACTCCCGACGCCCGATTCCCGATTCCCGACTCCCGATTCCCGATTCCCGACTCCCGATTCCCGATTCCC
>CAYTTU010000174.1:0-8715 GCA_964440905.1 uncultured Acidimicrobiia bacterium
GTGTGGGTCGGAGGAATGATCACGGTGGCGGTGCTGGTGCCGCTGCTGCGCCGGAGCGGGGTGGAGCGCACCATCATCCAGGCAGCGGCGCGCCGCTTTGGCGCCGTGGCCTGGGTGGCCCTGAGCATCTCCGTGTTCACCGGAATCCTGCAGCTCATCCGGCTCGAGGTGGAACTCAAGGGCAACACTCCCATCCTGATCAAGCTGACCCTGGTGGGACTCTCGATAGGACTCACCTTCGTCCACCAGGAGGTCGCTCGCGACGTTTCCCCGGCACTGCGCGGGATCATGGAGGCAACGCTGCTGTTGCTCGGGCTGGGGATCCTCTTTGCAGCGGTGAGTCTGGTCTAGCTGTCAGCTGCCAGCTTCTCCAAGCACTTCGAGTAAGCGATCCACATCGTCCGCGGTGTTGTACAGATGCGGCGCCACCCGCACCGCGTTGGCCCGCAGGCTGACGAACACCTTGGCGGCGGCAAGACGCTCCCGTAATCCCGGCGGCTCCCCTTGGGGGAAACGCACCCCAATGAGATGTGACCGGCGCCGCGCCTCCCGCACCGGCTCCAGTCCGAGTCGAAGAGCTCCCTCCTCGACCCGGGCGGTGAGATGCCGCAGCGATTCGGCGACCCGCTCCGGGCGCCACGACGCCACCAGATCGATCGCCGCCGCCGCCATGGGAAGCAGGGTGAAGCTGGGCCACTCGCCGGCGTCGAAGCGGCGCCCTCCCTGGCGCACCTCGTCGGTGTAATCGACGAGGCGGTTGAAGTCGTCGGAGCCCTTGCGCCCTATCCAGGTGTGCTCGATCGGGATCCCGTTGCGATGCTGCTCGGCGACCCAGAGGTACCCGAAGGCGTACGGGCCCATCTGCCACTTGTAGCCCACCGAGACCAGGAAGTCGGGCCGGATGGCGGACACGTCCACCGGAGCCGCCCCCAGCGACTGCGAAACGTCGATCACGAGGGCGGCCCCCATCTTCCGGGCCGCCTCTCCGACCCGGATGAGGTCGATGGCACTGCCGTCGGTCCAGTGCACCTGGGGAGCGACCACGACCGCAGTGCGCTCATCGATGGCGGAGACCAGCGCCTCGGTCCACATGCCGTCGCCGGGACGGGGCACCACGACCATCTCGCCGCCCTCGGCAGCGAGCTTGGCACGGAAGGGGTACACGTCGGAGGGGAACTCCTCATCGAGCACGATGACCTTGCGACCCGGACCCACGATGAGATTGCGGGCCGCCACCCCGATGCCGTACGACACCGCGGGGACGAAGGCCACACCGTCGGAGTCGCCTCCAATGAGGGCCGCCACCGCGGAGCGCAGCCGCTCCCCCGGTTCGAAGAACTGGCTGGTGGGCATGGCCCAGGGCGCATGACCGTCGATGGCACGCCGCCCCGCCTCCCGAACCGGGCCGGGCATCGGGGACATGTAGGCGCAATTCAGATAGGCGACACCCGCGGGAATGTCGAAGTGCTCACGAGCGGAGGCGAGCGGGTCAGCCACCGCGACGACGCTACTTCCGCTTGTGGCGATTGGCGCGCAAGCGCTTGCGGTACTTGTGCTTGCTCATCTTCTTGCGCCGCTTCTTGATCAGGGAGCCCATGGGGTCTTTCTGGAAATGCTGGATTGGCCGACGTAGGTTGGTAGGTCGCGTCAGGAACCGCAAACCGCCTAGCCTCCCGGACACCAATGCCACCGCTGATCGGCATCACCACGGGCCTCAGAACCCTGCGCACCCCTACCGGGGACTACCCGGCGCACGCCCTGGGACCGCATTACACGGCCATCGTCCGCCGGGCGGGAGGGATCCCGGTCCTGATCACCCCGGGAGATCCGGACGAGATTCCGCTACTCCTCGACCGCCTCGACGGGGTGGTGATGTCGGGCGGCGGAGACGTCGACCCGGCCCGCTACGGAGGCACCCCCAACCCCAAGGTCTACGGCATCGATCCCCTCCGTGACGAGTTCGAGATCGCATTGGCCCATGCCCTGGCGGCGCGGCGCAAGCCGACGGTGTGCATCTGCCGGGGTATGCAGGTGATGAACGTCGCCTTCGGCGGGTCGCTGATCGAGGACATCGAGGCCGAGGGACCGAACATGCTGAACCACTGGCGTGACGGCGACGACTCATACCTCGGTATCCATTCGGTGAGCGTCGAGGCCGGTTCTCCCACCGCCAAGGCGCTGGGTACCGAGGAGTTGGCGGTCAACTCCCTGCACCACCAGGCGGTGCGCCGGGTGGGTGCCGGCCTGGTCGCCACCGGGCAGGCCCCCGACGGAATCGTGGAGGCACTGGCGGCCGAGGACCCGGCGTGGCCGATGCTGGCCGTGCAGTGGCATCCCGAGTATCTCGGACCCGACCACGGGCCGTCGCTCTCCTTATTCGAGACGCTGATCCGCTCCGCCGAATAGTCTCCGGGCATGCCTGCAGACTTCACCCTCACCGATCGAGTTGTCGTCGTCACCGGAGCCAGCCGCGGGATCGGAGAGGCCACCGCCCGTGCCGCCGCCACCGCAGGAGCCAGGGTGGTACTCGCCGCCCGCAAGCCGGAAGGCCTGGACGCCGTGGCTACAGCGATCCGCGCCTCCGGCGGGCAGGCCATCGCCCTCCCCGCTCACACCGGCCACCCCGACGAGGTCGAGGCGCTTTTCGACAAGGTCATGGCGGAGTGGGGCCGCGTCGACGGCCTGGTCAACAACGCCGCCACCAACGTGTACTTCGGGCCGATGCTGGGGGTCGATGAGGCGGCGTGGGACAAGATCTTCGAGGTCAACGTCAAAGGCTATTTCAACTGCGTGCGCGCCTTTGTCGCCCGCAACCGCGGCGGCGGTTCGGTGGTCAACATCGCCTCCGTGGCGGGCATGCGGGCCGCCCCGCTGCAAGGGGTCTACGGAATGACCAAGGCAGCCGTCATTTCGATGACGCAGAGTCTGGCGACGGAACTCGGTTCGGGCGGAATCCGGGTCAATGCGATCGCTCCGGGCCTGGTGGAAACCCGATTCGCCCAGGTGCTGGTCGACGACGAGTCCATCCGGGGTCACTTCGTGTCCCGCACCTCCCTCGGCCGCCATGCCCAGCCCGACGAGATCGCTGGCGCCGCGGTGTACCTGTTGTCGGATGCGTCCTCATACGTCACCGGGCACACCATCGTGGTGGACGGTGGGATGACGGCGACGTAGCCAAGTCGTCAGCCGTCAGGCGTCAGTCAGCGGAGGGGTTAGGAGTTAGGGTCGCGCGGGAATCGGGCGTCGGGCGTCGGGCGTCGGGCGTCGGGGCAATTGGCAACGGGCAACTGGCAACCGGCTATCCCAGCGCTCCGCGTATCTCGCCGATTTGCCCGCGGTGCTCCGCTTCGTGCTGCATCAGGTGATGCAGTATCCAGGCACCGCCGCTCTCGTTGGGACCGGGGTTGTGGGTGCGATCGAGGTCGGCGTCGGTCACTCGACGCAGTTCCTCGAGAAGGCGCTCCCGCACCCAGGCGAGCCGGGCCCGATGGCGCTCCAGCGGCTCCACGACCGGGGTCAGGCGGCCGTTCTCCTCGCGGACGTCGACGGGAAACCACTCGGCGACGCCATCAGGAAACTCGGTCTCGAGCAGGTCGGCGTACAGCCAGTCGAGCTCGATGGCGGCGATGTGATAGAACAATGTGCCGATCGAGTTGGGGGATCCGGGCGGGATCCGATCCAGGTCCGCAGGATCGAAGTCCTCGAGGTCCCGCCACAGCCGGCTCCGGGTGTCCTCGAGCATGGTGACGAATCGACCAACCAGGGGTTCATATCCCTGAGTCGGATCGAGATGCCACTGCCTCACTCGATCCTCACCCCCTCGCGGTCGATCGCCGGAGAGAGTACCTGCCCCGACTCCCCGAGAACTTCAGACATCGCGACCCACACTGATTCGCGCCGGTCCTCGGTGCACACCGCCAGCACCGCGGGCCCGGCCCCGCTCCAAGCAGCGTGCAACGCCCCGGCGGCACGGGCGGCGATCGCCAGGTGGTGCGACACCGGCGAGAGGTGCCGCCGCGGAGCCTCGTGAATCTCGTCGCCGGCTGCCTCGCGAAACGCCTCGGGGTCGGCGGTGCGCATCCCCTCAACGAGGAATGCAATCCTTGCGGCGGTGCGAACCGCCACTCCGCGGCTCACCTCGGCAGATAGGACTGCTCGAGCGTCGGCGGTGGGGAGCACCGCTTCGGGGATCGCCACGACGACGACCAGCGAAGGGTGCATCGCCAGGCGCCGCACCTCACCGACGGGGCCGACCGCCACCAGGCCACCGAATACCGCGGCGGCGGCATTGTCGGGATGTCCCTCGGCTGCCGCCACCGCTCGGAACACCCTCTGCAGGCGCAGTTCTCCGCCCGAGGCCTCGAGAGCGGCGGCTGTGGCGACGCGGAGGGCGGCGCTCGAACCCAGTCCCCTGCCGATCGGGATCTCCGACGAGACTTCCACCCGGTGCGGGGGCGACGCTCCGGCCACCCCCCAGATGATGGATTGCAGTTGGTCGTCCTGGCTCCCCGAGGCGCCAAACACCTCCCAGCCCTCCGCCGGCTCGACGCTGACCCGGCAACGTGGTGCCAGGGCCAGGGCAAGCACATCGAACCCCGGGCCGAGGTTGGCGGAAGAGGCGGGAGCCGAAGCCGTGATCATGAAACCTTCCCGTACTCGATGAACACCCGGGTCGCCTCCGGGGCGGCAGCGGCGATCGCAGCCTCCAGCCGCATCGTCAGGTCCTCCAGTTGGGCGCCGCTCAGGTCGGTGGACACGACGACGTCGAGATTGACCAGGATCTCGCGTGGCCCGAGGTGCATGGTGAGCAGTCGATCCACGGACTGCACCTCGTCCAGCGACAGCACCGCGGCGCGAATCGCCGCTACTCCGGCCTCGCTGGCCGACTCGCCGATCAGCATCCCCTTGGTCTCTATAGCCAGCACCCAGGCCGTGACACAGAGCAGGATCCCGATCACGATGGAGGCAATGCCGTCCCAGGCGGGCTGATCGGTCCAGTGCCCGATCAGCAGTCCGGCCGCGGCGACGAGGATTCCGAGAACGGCGACCGAGTCCTCGAACAGCACCACCAGCAGGGTCGGATCCTTGGTCTCTCGAACGGCGCGCCACAACGGCACGCCCTGCCTGCGCCGGTTGAACTCCTTGAGCGCCGGCCGGAACGCCACTCCAAGCTCGAAGACCGCGGCGATCCCGAGCACGATCAAGTTCAACGCGAGTCCGCCCTCGAGGGGATGGGGGTGGCGGAGCCGATCGATGCCCTGGGCCAGGGCGACCACTCCCCCACCAACGAACAGAAACACGGCCACCATGAACGCCCAGAAATAGGTCTCCTTGCCACGGCCGAATGGGTGACTGGCCGACGGCGCCAGACGGCTGCGGCTCTCCCCGCGCAGCAGAAACAACTGGTTCCCGGTGTCGGCGAGCGAATGGAAGCCTTCGGCGAGCATCGAAGTGCTTCCGCTGACGAAGGCGGCGACGAACTTCAGCACCGCGATGCCGGCATTGGCGACCAGGGCCAACAGCACCAGAACCCGGGAGCCCGAGGATGACATCGGCCGAGTCTACGAATGCCTACCGATTCTCAGCGCCGCCGGGGTGACGCGACACTCTGCCTAACCTCCGGGTCATGGCCGCAATCCGCTTGGAGCGCCTCACCAAGTCCTACGGCAGCACCCGTGGAATCGTGGATGTGGACCTCGAGGTAGCCGCAGGGGAAGTGTTCGGATTCCTCGGGCCCAATGGTGCCGGCAAGACCACCACCATTCGCACCCTGCTCGATCTGATCCGTCCCACCTCGGGTCGAGCGGAGATCCTCGGCCTCGACTCGGTGCGCGACTCCCTGGAGATTCGCCGGCGAATCGGCTACCTCCCCGGCGACCTGGCGCTGTGGGACTGGATGACCACCCGCCAACTGCTCGACCACCTCGGACGACTCCGGGGATTGGGTTCCGACGGCTACCGCGACTCGCTGCTGGAGCGCTTCGCCGTCGAACCCGACCGCAAGATCAAGGACCTCTCCAGCGGCAACAAACAGAAGGTCGGGATCATTCAAGCC
The DNA here is from genome assembly GCA_964440905.1 of uncultured Acidimicrobiia bacterium. GTDB lineage: Bacteria > Actinomycetota > Acidimicrobiia > Spongiisociales > UBA11373 > UBA11373. Next base: position 6,056 of record CAYTTU010000174.1, read on the forward strand.
TTCATGCACCGGCCCGAGCTGGTGATCCTCGACGAACCGACCACCGGTCTCGACCCACTGATGCAGCACGCCACCTACGAGGTGATAGAGGAGGCGCGCACCGAGGGCAGGACCGTGTTCCTCTCCTCCCACGTTCTCCCCGAGGTGGAACGGATCGCGGAACGCGTGGCGATCATCCGCGGTGGCCGCGTGATCGAGGTGGAACGGGTGGAGGACCTCAAGGCGAGAGCGTTGCGCCAGATCGAAGTGCGCTTTGCCACCCCGGTTCCCAGCGCAGCGACGCTCACCGCGATCACCGGTGTGACCGCAGCGACCCTGAGCGGAGATACTGCTCTGATACGCCTCGAGGGCTCGATGGATCGCCTGATCAAGGCCCTGGCGGGATTCGAGGTGCTGTTGCTGCGCACCCACGAGACGCCGCTCGATGAAATCTTCATCTCGCTCTACCGCGGGGAGGCTGCCGATGCGGGCTGAGGTGCTGCGGAGGGTGCTGGCCGGTCGCAAGCGCAGTCTGATCGCCTGGACCGCCAGCCTGGTGGCGCTGATGGTGCTGATGGTGTTCGCCTACCCGGCGGTGCGCGACCAGCCGTCATTCGCCGAGCTGCTGGAGGATTATCCAGACTTCGTCCAACAGATCATGGGGCTGGGTAGCGGCCTCGACATCGCCTCGCCGGGCGGATACCTCAACTCGCAGGTCTTCGCCAACATGCTCCCTCTGCTGCTCCTCGTGTTCCTCATCGGGTTTGCGGTCAGAGAGACCGCCGTCGAGGAGCGGGAGCACACCCTCGACCTGCTGCTCGCGCATCCCGTAACGCGCACGCGAGTACTGCTGGAGAAGCTGGCGGCGATGCTCGGATGCGGGTTGCTCCTCGGTGCTGTTTCCGCCCTGACCCTGATCATCTTCGGTCCCCTCGTGGACCTGGACCTGCCGGTGAACGCCTACATCGGCGCCACCCTGGCCAGCGTTGCCGTGGCCTGGGTATTCGGGGCGGCGGCGCTCGCCGTGGCGGCTTGGACCGGGAGCCGGGCGATATCCATCGGGGTGGCGTCGGGAGTGGCGGTGGTTCTCTACGTGCTCTGGGGCTTGGCACCGCTGGTCGACGTACTCGAGGCGACCAACCCCATCAACCCGTGGTATTGGTCACTGGCGGGCGACCCGGTGATCAACGGCATCCAGGGAGCAAATTTGCTGCTGCTCGTCGGCATGACCGCAGCGTTCTCTGCTGCCGCCGTGATCGGGTTCCGCCGCCGCGATCTCGGGGTGTGAGGCGGCGGCCTGGCGGCCTCCGCAGCCCAGAAGCTGACAGCTGAAAGCTCAGAGTTCAGACCTGAGCCGAGCTCGTCGCCCATCGCCCATCGCCCATCGCCCCGTGACCCGCGAACCCTGACCCGCCTCCGCTCACTCACACATCCAGCACCCTCACCTCGTCGCGGCGCACCGTGCCCCCAAGTGAGGCGTAGCGCTCGTCCCAGCTGAGCCGGATGGTGGAGGGCGCCGCGACCTCGTCGCCCTGGAGCACAGTCGTGGTACCCGACCCCTCTCCGATGTGACGTCGCACTGCGGCCAGGGCGGCGGCGGCGCTCCCGGTGGCGGGGTCTTCGGAGATACGGTCGCGCGGGGCAAAGAACCGCGCCTTGTACCCGCCCCTGGTCTGGGCGAACAGGTAACACATGTCGGCGCCGTGGGACATGAGCGCCTCCAGATCGGGTTGGGCCTCGGCCACGGCGTCGGCGAACCCGAGATCTGCGATGAGATAGGGAAGCGGCATCTCCACCCACCACGCCCCCACCGGGGCTGGCAGACCCGCGGCGGCAGCGATGTCGTCGGCCTCGGGCGCGGTGCGCACCGCCTCCACCATCGGCGTGTCGACCCAGACGACATCGCCCTCCATGCGGAACGGGATCTCGCCAACACCGCAAATCATCCGATCGGCGGTACCCGGCCCGATCATCCCCAACACCCAGGCGGCCCCCACCAGCGGATGTCCGGCGAAGGGCAGCTCGCGCCCCGGGGTGAAGATCCGCACCCGGGGAATGCCCTCGTCCCGCCAGTCGATGAACACCGTTTCCGAGAAGCCGTTCTCGAGGGCGACCCGCTGCATCCCGGCATCGTCGATCCCGGTCACATCGGTGACCACCCCGAGGTGGTTGCCACCCTTCTCTTCCCGGGTGAACACCCTCAGGATGTAGCAGTGGCGCATCTGGCAGGGAGCATATAGGGGTGGGCTGTTGGGCGAGAGCGATGAGCGATGAGCTATGAGCTATGAGCGAGGAAGCGACGCGACCCGCGGACTCGCCCATCGCCCATCGCATCGATGACGAACAGCCGCCGCACCGCCAACAGCCAATTGCCAATTGCCAATTGCGGAGGCGGCCGACAGGCCGCCGACCTCTTTGAGCGGGTGAAGGGAATCGAACCCTGAAACCTCGCCACCCCGAAGGTCATCTAATCCCGCGAGTGGTCTGACGGTGGTGCGGCTGGACAGCAACGTGGTGACGGGGTTCGCCGAGGCAACGAGGCGAAGCCCGAGGGGCCGATCAGCGTGGAGCGGGTGAAGGGAATCGAACCCTCGTATCGAGCTTGGGAAGCTCGTGTTCTGCCATTGAACTACACCCGCAGTGGCGGAATCGTACCGAAGTCAGCGGGCGATGAGGCTGAC
>CAYTTU010000175.1:0-6829 GCA_964440905.1 uncultured Acidimicrobiia bacterium
CGGTGGAAACGGTCGGCTCGGAGCCCCCGTAGCTCAGAGGACAGAGCAGGAGCCTTCTAAGCTCTTGGTCGGGGGTTCGAATCCCTCCGGGGGCGCTTCCACCGGATCCCTGCCATGGTGGCCGTAGCTCAGTTGGTTAGAGCGCCAGGTTGTGGCCCTGGAGGTCGGGGGTTCAAGTCCCCTCGGTCACCCCAAGGCGAGACGACGGTGTCGTCTCGCCCTTTGTCGTCCCAGGAGAGTGAGTGAGCGAAGTTAGCCAGACCGGACCATTCGAGCGGATGATCACTTTGACCATCTCTCCCGAGGCGCTCGAGGCGGGCAAGAAGTCAGCCGCTGCCCGCCTCGCCAAGGAGGCCAAGGTCAAGGGCTTCCGCCCCGGCAAGGCGCCACTCAAGGTCGTCGAATCTCTGGTCGGCGCCGAGGTGTTGCGCAAGGAGGCGATCGACGACGCCCTTCCCCCGGTCGTCACCTCCGCCCTGGAGCAGGCCGACTTGATGCCGGCGGTTCCGCCCCGGCTCACCGACGTGCGCGACGGTGGCGAGTCGGTCGAGGTGGATCTGCTGGTCACCCTGTGGCCCACCCTCAGCGAGGTGCCGGAGTACGCCGGCCTCAAGGTCGAGGTCGAGATTCCCGAGGTCACCGAAGAGGACGTCACCGCCCAGGTGGAGCGCATGCGCCTCCAGCTCGCCGAGATCGAGGACGTTTCCCGGGAGGGTTTTGACGGGGATCTGGTTTCGATCGATGTCACCACCTCGCTCGACGGGACTGACTACGCCGCCGGTTCGGCCAAGGATCTGCTCTACGAGATCGGCAGCGGGGGCTTCCTCGATGGGATGGACGAGGCGCTGCGGGGGACCGGGGCGGGAGCGATCATCGCCTTCGAATCCCGGCTCCCCGAGGGGATGGGCGCGGACGCCGGCAAACCGGTCAAGGTGCGCGCCCTGGTGAAGCAGGTAAAGACCCGCCGCCTTCCCGCGGTCACCGACGAGTGGGTGGCGGAGGTTTCGGAGTTCGAGACGGTGGCCGAGATGCGCCGGGAACTCTCCACCCAGATGACCGACATCCGGCGTCGCGCCGCCTGGCGTCATCTCGAGGAGAGCACGCTGGAGCGCCTCGTTGCAGACCTGGCCGTCGAACTTCCGGTAGGCCTGGTCGAGGGCGAGATGGACTCGATCTTCCACCGGTTCTCCCACCGGCTCGAGGAGCAGGGGGTGCGGCTCGATCAGTACCTCGCCATCACCGGCCAGGACGAGAAGACGTTCGTCTCCGATCTGCGGTCCCAGTCCGAGCTGAATCTCAAGACGCGGCTGCTGCTCGAGGAGGTGGCGGACCAGGAGGGAATCACCGTCGAGCAACCGGAGTTGGATGAGGCGATAACGGCGCTGGCGGGGATGGCCCGGGTCCCCCGGGACGATTACGCCGCGGCGCTTTCCGAAGGTGGTCGGGAACTGGCTCTTGCCGGTGATATCCTCCGCCGCAAGGCGATCGAACGGATCCTCGATGTCGTGGTTCCGATCGACGCATCCGGTGCCGAGGTGACACTGCCTCCGCGAGAAGAGCGGGGGAGCGCCGGGTCCGGACCCGGGGAACCAGCGGCAGAGGCCGTCCCCGAGGATGACAAGGGCGTTGTGCCCACGGAGGTCGAGGAATGATGGAAAACAGCTACTTGGTGCCCACCGTGGTCGAGCAGACCAGCCGGGGTGAGCGCGCCTTCGACATCTACAGCCGGTTGCTCAAGGAGCGGATCATCTTCCTGGGCACCCCGATCGACGACACGGTCTCCAATCTGATCATGGCCCAGTTGCTCCACCTCGAGGGTGAGGAACCCGACAAGGACATTGCCCTCTACATCAATTCCCCGGGTGGGGCGATCACCTCGCTGATGGCGATCTACGACACGATGAACTTCATCAAGCCCGACGTCGCCACCTACTGCATGGGACAGGCCGCCTCGGCCGCAGCGGTCTTGCTCGCCGCCGGAGCTCCGGGCAAGCGCTTTGCCCTTCCCCACGCCCGCGTGATGCTGCACCAGCCCCACATCGGTGGACTCGAGGGCCAGGCGACGGACATCGAGATTCACGCTCGCGAAATCATCCGGGTCAAAGAGGACATGAACCAGATCCTGGCCTCCCATACTGGCAAGCCGATCGAGCGGATTCGCCAGGACACCGAGCGCGACTTCTGGATGACCGCCAGCGAGGCCAAGGACTACGGCGTGATCGACGTGGTCCTCGAGGGCCGCGAGCTCAGGGCCGTAGCCGGCTAGCCGAGAGGGAGAATCGATGACCAAGTTCGGCGAAGGGGGCGACCTCCTCAAGTGCTCGTTCTGCGGCAAGTCGCAGAAGCAGGTGAAGAAGCTGATCGCCGGTCCCGGCGTCTACATCTGCGACGAGTGCATCGAGCTCTGCAATGAGATCATTGAGGAGGAACTGGCCACCACCACCGAGACGCCGTTCTCCGAGCTGCCCAAGCCGGCGGAGATAAACAAGTTCCTCGACGACTATGTGGTCGGCCAGGAGCGCGCCAAGCGCATCCTCGCCGTGGCGGTGTACAACCACTACAAGCGGGTCCGCGTCGGGCAGCGCCCCAAGGACGACGTCGAGCTCTCCAAGTCCAACATCCTGCTGATCGGGCCCACCGGATCCGGAAAGACCCTGCTCGCCCAGACCCTGGCCCGGATGCTCAACGTTCCCTTCGCCATCGCCGACGCCACCGCGCTCACCGAGGCGGGGTATGTCGGCGAGGACGTCGAGAACATCCTGCTCAAGCTGATCCAGGCGGCGGACTTCGACATCAAGCGGGCCGAGACCGGGATCATCTACATCGACGAGATCGACAAGATCGCCCGCAAGGCGGAGAACCCCTCGATCACCCGCGACGTGTCGGGCGAGGGAGTGCAGCAGGCGCTGCTCAAGATCCTTGAGGGCACCGTGGCATCGGTGCCGCCGCAGGGAGGCCGCAAGCATCCCCATCAGGAGTTCCTGCAGATCGACACCACCAACATGCTGTTCATCTGCGGGGGTGCCTTTGGCGGTCTGGAGCACATCATCGAGGCCCGGGTGGGCAAGCGGGCGATCGGTTTCGACGCCCATGTGCACTCCAAGCGCACCCGCGACGGCGACACCCTGTCCCAAGTGCTGCCCGAGGACTTGATGGGTTTCGGTCTCATCCCCGAGTTCATCGGACGGCTCCCGGTGGTCTCGACGGTGCATGACCTGGACCGCGAGCAGATGATCCGGGTGCTGGTCGAGCCCAAGAACGCCCTGATCAAGCAGTATGCCAAGTTCTTCGAGATGGACGGGGTGGAGCTGGTGTTCAGCCCTGATGCCCTCGAAGCCGTCGCCGACCAGGCGCTGCTTCGGGGGACCGGCGCCCGCGGGCTGCGCGCCATCCTCGAGGAGGTGCTGCTCAACACCATGTACGAGCTCCCCTCGCGCCACGATGTCGCCCGGGTCATGATCGACGGCACCGTCGTCCGGGAGCGGGTCAACCCGACCCTGGTCCCGATGCAGGACATCGGGAAGACACTGCCCAAGGAGCGGAGCGCCTAGGAGAGTTCAGAGTTTGGAGTTGAGAGTTCCGGACTCTGAACTCTGAACTCCAAACTCAGCCCGCTAGCATTCCGTATCACCATGACTCGACGGGGCTCTGATGGACCAGGCGTACGACCCTCAGAAGGTCGAGGCCGACTGGTATGCCCGCTGGGAGCAGGCGGGGGTCTTTCGTCCTGAGCTGAACCCGGGCGGGGAGCCGTTCTGCATCGTCATTCCCCCGCCCAACATCACCGGTTCGCTGCACATGGGCCACGCCCTGGATCAGACCATTCAGGACGTCATCATCCGCCGCAAGCGCATGCAGGGGTTCGCCGCGCTGTGGCTTCCCGGAAGCGACCACGCCGGCATCGCCACCCAGATCGTGGTGGAGCGCGAACTGGCCAAGGAGGGCCTGACCCGCGAGGAGCTGGGGCGGGAGCGGTTCATCGAACAGGTGTGGATGTGGAAGGCCTCCTCCGGGGGCACCATCACCCAGCAGATTCGCCGCATGGGCTTCTCCACCGATTGGACCCGGGAGCGGTTCACCATGGACCCGGGTCTTTCCGAGGCAGTCAAGAAGACCTTCGTCGACCTGTACCACGAGGGACTGATCTACCGCGGCACCCGGATCATCAACTGGTGTCCGCAGGATCGCACCGCGATCAGCGACGTCGAGGTCGAGCATGAGGATGAGCCCGGAGAGTTGGTGCACATCCGCTACCCCCTGCTCGACGGCTCCGGGGGCATCGAGGTGGCCACCAGCCGTGCCGAGACCATGCTGGGCGACACCGGGGTGGCGGTGCACCCCGACGACGCCCGCTACCGGCACCTGGTGGGCAAGTCCGTGATGCTTCCGCTGATGGACCGGGAGATCCCGATCGTCGCCGACGCTGCCGTCGACCCCGAGTTCGGAACCGGAGCGGTCAAGGTGACCCCGGCGCACGACCCGACGGACTTCGAGATCGGGCGTCGCCACTCCTTGGAGCCGATCGTGATCCTGGACGAGTCCGGAGTCGTCAACGCCAACGGGGGACGGTTCGCCGGCATGGATCGCTTCGCCGCCCGGGAGGCGGTCAAGGGCGCGCTACAAGAGGCCGGGGTGCTCATCAAGGTGGAGCCGCACCAGCACTCTGTGGGCCACTGCCAGCGCTGCCACACGGTGGTCGAGCCGTACCTGTCGGAGCAATGGTTCGTGAAAGTCGCTCCGCTGGTGGGACCGGCGATCGAGGCGGTGCGCTCCGGAGAGATCCGCTTCGTCCCCGAGCGTTGGGACAAGACCTATTACCACTGGATGGAGAACCTGCGCGACTGGACGATTTCGCGCCAGATCTGGTGGGGGCATCGCATCCCCGCCTGGTATTGCGACTCCTGCGGCGAGGTGACCGTCGCCGTAGAGGAGCCCAAGCAGTGTGCCTGTGGCTCGACCAGCCTGCGCCAGGACCCCGACGTGCTCGACACCTGGTTCTCGTCGGGATTGTTCCCCTTCTCCACCCTGGGGTGGCCGGAGGACACCGCCGACTACCGGACCTTCTACCCCAATGCCGTGCTCGTCACTGGGTACGACATCATCTCGTTCTGGGTGGCCCGGATGATCAAGTTCGGCCTGCACCTCACCGGGCGCAAGCCGTTCAGCGAGGTGGTGATCCACGGTCTGATCCGCGCCGAGGATGGCCGCAAGATGTCCAAGTCGCTGGGCAATGCGGTCGACCCCATCGACCTCGCCGAGGAGTACGGGGCGGATGCGCTGCGGCTCGCCCTCATCCAGGCCGCCGCACCGAACCAGGACGTCCCGTTCCAGCTCGACTGGGTGGACGCGACACGCCGGTTCGGCAACAAACTGTGGAACGCGGTTCGCTTCGCCCTGGGCCACCTCGGTGAGGGGGCCGTTCCTGCCGACGGCGGGTATCCGGCGGCGCCGGGGCCCGAGGCCGCATGGGTGCTCTCCCGGTTGCACCGGGTGACCGCGGAGTTCGACACCGCCCTCGAGGAGTACCGGTTGTCCGATGCCTACGACACGCTCTATGCCTTTGCGTGGTCGGAGGTGTTCGACTGGTATCTGGAGCTCGCCAAGGCGCAGCTGCGTACCGAGGACGCCGCCACCCGTCAGACACTCGGTGTGGTGCTGCGCGATCTGCTCAAGTTGTTCCATCCCGTCATCCCGTATCTGACCGAGGAGTTGTGGCAGCACCTGGTGGGGGACGGCTTCATCGCCGCCGCCAGTTGGCCGCAGCCCCCACCGCACGAGGCTCCGGAGGGTTTCGAGGCGTTCCGCGAGGTGGTGGGCGGGGTGCGTCGGTTCCGCGCCGAGCACCGCCTCTCGCCGCGCCATCCCCTGGAAGTGACGATCCTCGATCCCGACGGTGTGATGGCACCATGGTGGATGCCGCAACTCCAGGCGTTGGCTTCGTTCACCCCGGTGATGGCGGCGCCGATGCCCGGCGGGGCCTACAGCCGGGTGGTGGCGGGATCGCTGCAAGCGCTGATCGCCCTGCAGGGAGCGGTGGACCTTGGGGCGGAGCGGGTGCGGCTCGACGCCGAGATCGCCGACCTGGAGGGGGCCCGGGCCAAGGCGGCAGCGAAACTCGCCAACCCTGAGTACCGCAAGAAGGCCCCGTCCGAGATCGTCGCCAAGGAACAAGCCAAGGTGGAGGGCTTCGACGCCACCCTTGCCAAGCTCATCGCCCAGCGCGCCGAACTGGGTTAGATCTGGACCACGCCGCCGCCATCGCCTACCTCGACGCCCACATCGGGCGGGGGGTCAAACCCGGTCTGGAGCGCATCACCGGCCTGCTCGACATGCTCGCCCGTCCCGATGAGGCGTATCCGATCGTTCACATCGCCGGCACCAACGGCAAGACCTCCACGTCGCGCATGATCGCCGCCCTGGTGGCGGCACACGGGCTGTCTGTCGGACTCTTCACCTCGCCGCACCTCGATCGCGTCGAGCAGCGCTTCGAACTGTCGGGGAAGGTGATGACCGGCGGGGAGCTCGCCGATGCGATGACACTGCTCGCCCCGATCGTCGACATGTATGAGCAACGCAGCGGGGACCCGATCACCTACTTCGAGCTGACCACGGCGCTCGCCTTCGCCTGGTTCGCCGACCGCACGGTCGACGTCGGAGTCCTCGAGACCGGACTCGGCGGGCGGTGGGACGCCACCAATGCCGCCACCTCCGATGTGGCGGTGGTCACCAACATCGCCCTGGAGCACACCGAGATGCTCGGCGACACGATCTCCGCTATCGCCGCCGAAAAGCTGGCGATCCTCGACCCCGGGGTCGACCTCGTGACCGG
>CAYTTU010000176.1:0-4582 GCA_964440905.1 uncultured Acidimicrobiia bacterium
GGAAGTCTTGAGCTATTGGCTTTTGGCGATTGGCCAGAGCGGCGATGAGCGATGAGCGATGAGCGATGGGCAATGAGCGATTGGCTATTGGCTATTGGCTATTGGCCAGAGAGGCGATGAGCGATGAGCGATTGGCCATTGGCTATTTGCTATTGGCTATTGGCCAGAGAGGCGATGAGCGATGAGCGATGAGCGATGGGCTGACAGCTGACAGCTGACAGCCAAGAGAGCAAGACGGGCTTCGCTGAGCTCTTCGCCTCCCTTCCATCGTCGCCTTCGCTCCCGTACTTTCCCCTGGTGTATTGGCTCCAACCGCCGCCATATCTGCGCTGGGCGGTGGCGGCACTTCTCGTGATCGGCGCCGCCTGGTGGGATCTGCGCGGAGCCTCCACCGAAGCGCATCCGTTTACGGCGCGCCCGATCGCCGCCGGGACCGCAATCGGTGCGGATGACGTGGTGTGGAGGCGCCTACCGGCGGGAACGTTCTCCGTGCCCGACCTCACTGCGGCGGTGGCGGCGATGGATCTGGAGTCGGGCGAACCGATCATCCCCGCGGTGCTCACCGATGCAGTGACCGTACCCGCGGGATGGTGGGCACTGCCCATCGACGTGTCACCGCAGGCCCGCCCCGGTGACGACGTGCTGCTCGTGGTGGTCGAACCGCCGCTCACCTTGGCGGGCGTGGTGATCGAGGCCCAGCAGGGCGATGCCATGTCGCTCGATCATCGCCCCGCTCTGGTGGCGGTTCCGGGTGAACATGCTCCGCTGGTGGCGGCCGCCGAAGCGGCGGGACTGCTGGTAGCGGCGTTCCGACCCTAGCCCGATATCCGATGCCCGACACCCGACACCCGATGGCAGACAGCAGACAGCGAGACCGGACTCTGAACTCTGAACTCTGAACTCCAACCTGGCCCACTCCCCTATCCTCCCGCCCGTGGTCACCGCTGCCCTCTGGGGATTGATCCAGGGACTCACCGAGTTTCTTCCCGTCTCATCGAGCGGTCATCTGGTGTTGGTGCCGGCGCTGCTCGGAATCGACGAACCCGATCTGGCCACCTCGGCGGTGCTCCACCTTGGGACGCTGGCAGCAGTGTTGTGGTACTTCCGGCGCGAGCTCACCGGACTGGCGCTCCACCCGCTCCGCCCTGCCAACCGTCGGTTGTGGAAGTTCCTCATCATCGGGACGATCCCCGCGGCGGTGATCGGCCTGACACTGCGCAGCCCGATCGAGACGATCTTCATGGAACCCTGGATCGTCGCCATCTGCCTGATGATCACCGGGCTGATCCTGCTCGGAGCCCATGTTCTGCCCGTGGGGAGCCGGGCCGTGCCCGATGCCAACACCGGCGACGCGGTGATGATCGGCATGTTTCAGGCCTTCGCCCTGCTTCCCGGCATCAGCCGGTCCGGTATGACCATCACCGGTGGGCTGGTGCAGGGGATGGATCGGCCCGAGGCGGCACGCCTTGGATTCCTGCTGGGTGTGCCGGCGATTCTCGGTGCCGGCGGACTCGAGCTCAAGGACCTGATCGAGAGCGGCGGGTTCGAAAGCACCCTGCTGGTGGGGACCGCGGTGGCAGCGATCTCCGGGTACTTTGCCATCACGACACTGATCAGGATGATCGGCCGATTCGGCCTGCTGCCATTCGCCCTGTATTGCCTCGGCTTCGGGGCGCTCGCCTACTTCCTGGTGTAAGGGGGTAAGCGAATAGGCTCACCCCCTACGCCCTCCGGCGAGGATCTCCAAAGTGTCCAGGTCGTCGCTGTGCGACCACACCTTCTCACCGGTGAACAGTCCCGCCCGCGGATCCCACGGGAAGAAGATGACGACCTTCCAGCGCATCGCCCTCCCGGTGGGGGCGTTGCCCAGCCATGATCCGAGGTGGGTGGCGGTGACGTCGGCCATCTCACAGACCCCCTGGGGGCCGACGACGATGTCGGTGAGGTCGAACACCACGTCGGGGAAGGCACCGAGCAGCTCCAGGTAGAACGCCGTGGCGCCGGCGTGACCCTCCCAGCGGTGCCCGGTCTGTACCAGTTCGTATACACAGTCGTCGGTCAGGGTCGACATGAGCCCGGCGATGTCGCGGGCGTCCTCGGCGATCGAGTGGCGCTTCCAGGTCTCGCGCACCGCAACGTAAGCGTCGTCGCTGTGAGGGCGCCGCAACTGCTCAAGGATCTTCTCGTGGGCCATCGCCGTCCTCTCAGAAGTGCAGGGTGTTGTTCGGCGTCACCGGCCAGGAAAACATGTCGTCGGCGCGGCGCACAGCCGCGGGATCCCCGGCGACCAACCCCAGCCAGGCAAGCCGGCTCACCGACAGCCCGCCTAGGTAGATCGAGCCGAGATGTTCCACGCTCAGGGTGAGGTCCGCCGTGGCGTCGCTGCGGGTGCAGGTGGCCCCATCGGGACCCCCCTCGAGGCGGAACCGCCCCCCCGAACCGAAGAAGTCATCGCGCACCTCCAACACCACCGAACCCTCCACCCGGTAGCGGCGCGCCGCCAGCGCGGCGGCGACATCGACCGGCCGCACCCACAGGCCGTCGTCCGGCCGCTCCTCGAGGCGGCGGGGATCGGCGAGGAGGAGCCGCAGCGGTTCGGGCATCGGTCGGTTCCCCGACTCGATGGTGACCATCAGGTCGATGTCGAGCAGGAACCGCCACAGGGCGGCATACGCCTCGCCGTCGCAGGCGTGGATCTCCCGGGACACCAGCTTGCCTTCGGGACCGCCGGCCCCCCAGGCCTCCTTCTGCCGATAGCGGGCGTAGCCCTGGGGAGCGCCGTCACGGTCGTAGACGAGAACCCGCCACGGCGTCTGACCTTCGCGCCGCTCCGGGTAGTCGGTGAGCCGACGCACCCAATCCTGCTCCCGGGGCACCACGGCACCCGGAACCCCCACGGTGGCGCGCGCAAACACCTCCCGCATCACCGCACCACCTTCGACGATGTCGAGCAGCCGATACGTGCCGCGCGGCGGCGGGATGTCGTGTCGGAAGGCGCCGTGGGCGCGGGCAATGGTGATCTCCGACGAGGGAGCCGCAGAACCGAAGCCGAACCTGCCGTAGATGGACGACTCCGACGCGTAGAGCATTGCGACCGCCTCGCCGCGGTCGCGCACATCCTCGAGGTGGGAGAGCATCATTCGCCGCAGTAGTCCGCGCCGCCGATGGGTGGGGCGCACCGCCACGATGGTCAGTCCGCCGGCGGGGATGGTGGCGCCGCCGGGAACGGTGAGCCGGTAACTGATCGTGGCTGCGGTGCCCACAATGAGGTCGCCGTCTTCCGCCAGAAAGGTGCGGTCGAACTCGAGCCACTGCTCGAACTCGGCCAGCCCGACTTCGCTGGGGTTTTCGGCGAACACGAGGTCGATGTGCTCGACGAGCCGCTTGAAGTCGGACTTGGTGGCGAGGCGGATGGTCGGCTCGGGCATGGCTCCCTCGGGGGTATTGCACTCGGGGCGGCCAGAGCATACGGTGCCCACCATGATCGTGCGCGCTTCGGGCGCACGGCTGGCGGTGCTCCTCACACTGTTGACCATGGCGGCGACGACGGCTCTCGCTGCCGGCACCTTTCGACCCACCCTCGCGGATGCGGCCCAGGGATGCGAATACTCGATAGACGGGATCAACTGCTGGTTCGTCGGTTCGGCGACCAGCACCACCACCCTCCCGCCGTACCGATATCTCCGTACCCGCGAGGAGCCGGGCCTGGGCACCTGCTGGTATTGGTCGCGCTATCCACCAGGCCTCGATGCCCTCTCGGGACGCGCCGATGAGGACATCAACCGCACCCGATCGACCTACCCGGAGTGCGGGACCGGAGGATCGATCACCACCCGGGCGTGGGAGGTGTTCCGTTCGTTCCCACTGCGGGTGCCGGCGCCGGAGGTGGCGCCCTCGGTCGGCATCACCAACCTCGCCAGCATCGTCACCACGACACGGCCCAGCACCCTGAGCCACCGCGAGACGCTCCCCGACGGTCGGGCTCTGGAGGTGCAGGCGTATGTCGCCGCGGTGCGGGTGTCATGGGGCGATGGATCACCCACGATATCCTATCCCGCCGCCACCGCCTTCGGGGGTGGATCCACCTACGCCTATCCCCTCAAGACCTGCACCGCGGCCTATCGGAGTGGCCATCCGGCTGGACCGCGCTGTCATCCCACACTGGAGGCGTACCCGGTGACGGTGTCGTTCGCCTGGCTGGGCCGCTACCGGGTCGGCACCGCCGGTTGGGTGAACCTGGGGACGCTGCTCCGCTCGGCGTCGTTCGCGTACGACGTGGATGAGGTGGTGGGGTTCCCGGTGAGGCCGTAAAGAAGTCATGAGTCATGAGTCCTGAGTCAAGAGCCAGACATGTCGACCAAACCGTTCCGTCCTGGCTCACGACCTGTGACTCATGACTTATGACTTGCTACTTGCGGAGCTGGGGCGAACCTCTCCGCCTACGCTCCCCCGGTGCACCAAACCACCATCCACGTGCGCTGGGGGGAACTCGACCCCTATCACCACGTCAACCACGCCACCTACCTCTCGTATCTGGAGCACGCCCGGGTCTCGGCACTGGAGTCGATCGGTTGGGGGATGG
>CAYTTU010000177.1:0-8131 GCA_964440905.1 uncultured Acidimicrobiia bacterium
TTGGCACTCGCACGCGACGAGTGCCAACCACCACCCATCCAGAGGAGGAGATTCGTCGTATGGCCACTGCAGCCAAGAAGAAGAAGCCCGTATCCGCCAAGAGGTCGGCCACCAAGCCGGCCACCAAGGCGACCACCAAGCCAGGGTTGAGGACCGGCGGACGCCACCTCCAGCCACTGGGTGATCGCGTGGTCGTAAAGCCGCGTGAGGACTTTGAGGCCCGCACCCCAAGCGGCCTGGTGATCCCTGACACCGCCAAGGAAAAGCCCCAGCTCGGCGACGTCATCGCCGTCGGCCCGGGGGACTTCCAGGACGGCCAGCGGGTCCCCATGGACGTCAAGGCGGGCGACATCGTCGTCTATTCGAAGTACGGCGGCACCGAGGTCAAGTACGAGGGCGTTGAGTACCTCATCCTCTCGGCCCGCGACGTCCTCGCCGTGATCCGCTGAGTCTCCAGGAGGAATCAGACCAATGCCCGCAAAGGAACTTCGTTTCAACGAGGAGGCTCGTCGGAGCCTCGAGGCCGGCGTAGACAAGCTGGCCAATGTCATCAAAGTGACGCTCGGCCCCAAGGGTCGCAACGTCGTCCTGGAGAAGAAGTGGGGCTCTCCCACCATCACCAACGACGGCTACACGATCGCCAAGGAGATCGAGCTCGACGACCCGTGGGAGAACATGGGCGCCCAGCTCGCCAAGGAAGTGGCGACCAAGACCAACGACGTGGCCGGTGACGGCACCACCACGGCGACGGTGCTGGCTCAGGCGATGGTGCACGAGGGGCTGCGCAACGTCGCCGCCGGCGCCAACCCGATGGAGCTGCGCCGCGGCATGGCCACGGCAGTGGAGAAGGTGGTCGAGTTCATCGAATCCACCGCCACGCCGATCAAGGCCACCGACAGCGAGAAGATCGCTTTCGTCGCCGCCAACTCCGCCGCCGACGAACTCGTCGGCCAGAAGCTGGCCGAGGCGATGAAGAAGGTGGGCAACGAGGGTGTCATCACCGTCGAGGACAGCCAGACCTTCGGGCTCGACCTCGAGTTCACCGAGGGGATGCAGTTCGACAAGGGCTACATCTCGCCGTACTTCATCACCGACGCCGACCGCCAGGAGGCGGTGCTGCAGGATCCCTACATCCTGGTGGCCAACCAGAAGATCACCGCGGTGCACGACCTGCTCCCGGTCCTCGAGAAGGTGATGCAGGCGGGCAAGCCGCTGGCCATCATCGCCGAGGACGTCGAGGGTGAGGCGCTGGCGACCCTGGTGGTCAACCGGTTGCGTGGCACTTTCCAGTCGGTGGCCGTCAAGGCCCCCGGCTTCGGGGAGCGCCGCAAGGCCATGCTCCAGGACATCGCCATCCTGACCGGGGCCACCGTGATCTCGGAAGAGGTCGGTCTCAAGCTCGACGGAGTCACCGTCGACATGCTGGGTCGGGCTCGCAAGTTCGTGGTGTCCAAGGACAACACGACCGTGGTCGAGGGCTCCGGTTCCAAGGCCGACGTCGACGCCCGGATCAAGCAGATCCGCCGCGAGATCGATAACTCCGACTCCGATTGGGACAAGGAGAAGCTCCAGGAGCGTCTCGCCAAGCTGGCGGGCGGTGTTGCCGTCATCAAGGTCGGCGCCGCCACCGAGGTCGAGCTCAAGGAGAAGAAGCACCGCATCGAGGACGCCATCCAGGCGACCCGTGCTGCGGTGGAGGAGGGCATCGTCCCCGGTGGCGGTGTCGCCCTGCTCCGTGCCCAGACGGCGTTGGACAAATTGCGTGGTGGCACCGACGACGAGAAGACTGGCCGGATGATCGTGCGCAAGGCGCTGGAGGAACCCCTCCGCCAGATCGCCTTCAACGCCGGTTATGAGGGCGGCGTCATCGTCGAGCGGGTGCGGGCGCTCACCGGAGGCCACGGCTTCAACGCCGCCACCGGCGAGTACGTCGACCTGATCAAGGCCGGCATCGCCGACCCCGCCAAGGTCACCCGTTCCACGCTGCAGAACGCGGCGTCGATCGCGGCGATGCTGATCACCACCGAGGCGCTGATTGCTGAGAAGAAGGAAGACAAGCCATCTCCGCCGATGCCCGGCGGCGGCGGCGACATGGACTTCTAAGCGCGACGCTTAGTGGTCGTAGCTTCGGGGGCGGCCCAGACGGGTCGCCCCCGAGCTTTTCGCGGGTTTGGAGTTTGGAGTTTGGAGTTCGGAGTTTGGAGTTGACTCTGAACTCTCAACTCCAATCTCTCAACTCCCGTCCTCCGCCCATCCTCGCTTGGCCCACTCTGGGGCCACGGCGCGGTACTCGTCCTCCAGCAGTGCCCACAGGGTGTGGTCCCGCCACACGCCGTGCACCAGTACCTCCTTGCGGAGCAGGCCCTCATGGACGAAGCCGAGCTTCTCGGCGATCCGCTCGCTCGCCCGGTTGCCCACGGCGATGCGGAGGGTGATGCGGTGCAGGTCGAGCTCCTCGAACCCGACCCGAGCGACCCGAGCCGCCGCTTCGGTGGCGACACCCCCTCCGGCCGCCGGGGTGCGCACCCAGTAACCGATCTCCCCGGAGCGCTCACGGCGCGAGGTGGGCCACACCGAGATGTTGCCGAGGTGTTGCGACGGATCGTTGCGGTCGCGTATGGCGAAATCGAACGCCCGGCCCTCGGCCCAGGCGGTGGAGCTGTCGCGGATGAAGCGCAGTGCCTCCACCCGTCCGTACCCGGCATGGGCCCAGGGGAGCCATTGCGCCAGCTCGGGCCACGAGTCGTGCACCGCCTCCCACAACGCCTCCAGGTCGCGGCGGCGGAAGGGGCGGAGCTCCAGCCGCCCGGTGAGCCGGGAGTGGGTGGGGATGCCGCGAGACATGGCGGCGAGCCTATCGGGGGCGGCGACGCTCAGGCGCGACTGCTGTCTCGCCCTCGCCCCCTCCCGCCCCTCTGTCATCTGTCACTTACGATATCCGCGTGCCGGCTTCCTGGGAGGCGCTCGCCTCTCTTCCCCCCGTGTCTTCGTTCCCCGGGATGCGCGCCGCGGTGCTGGTGCCGATCTACGAGAGGGGCGGCCGGCTCCATCTGATCATGACCCGCCGTCCTGACGACATGCGCAGCCATCCGGGTGACGTGGTGTTCCCCGGCGGGATGATCGACGCCGCCGATGCCGGGCCGGTGGAGACCGCGCTGCGCGAGGCCGCCGAGGAGGTGGGTCTCTTTGGAGACGACGTGGTCGAGATCCTCGGCGGACTCGACCCGGTCCACACCCGTTCGATCACCATGCAGATCGTCCCGGTGGTGGCGCGGGTGCGGCGGCCGGAGCGCTTTGTGATCCAGCCCGAGGAGGTGGCTGCCGTACTCGAACCGGCAGTGGACGAGCTTCTCGACGACTCCCGCTGGCAGACCCGGTTCTGGGGACCGGGCCGCAAGATGTGGTTCTACGAGTTCCCCGAGGGTGTGCTCTGGGGAGCGACCGCCTTCATGGTGCGCGACCTGTTGGCCTACTTTCGCCAGCACTGAGTCGTCAGTCGTCAGTCGTCAGTTTCTCGTCTCCGGTCTCCCGCTTCCGGCATCCTCCTTTCGGGCGTCGGGCGTCGGGTGTCGGGTGTCGGGCATCGGGTCTAGCCTCAACGCCATGGTCGACTCCTCACCCTTCCTCACCACGGGACTCGGGGTCGGTCTTCTCGCCAGCTCACTACTTCTCGGGTTGCGTCACGGGGTGGACTGGGACCACATCGCCGCCATCACCGACCTGTCGGCCACCCAGGAGTCACCGCGCCGGGGACTGCTCCTCGGGTTGTTGTACGCCGCAGGTCATGGGGTGGTTGTCCTGGTAATCGGGACGATCACCATCCTGGCCGGAAAGAGCCTCCCCGATGGCATCGACCGATTCTTCGGACGAGTGGTCGGGGTGACGCTGATCCTTCTCGCCGGGTATCTGCTGTGGTCGCTGTGGGCGCACCGCGAGGACTTCCGCATGCGGAGCCGCTGGATGATCGTCATCGGAGCGGTGCGTCGGCTGTTTCGGCGGGGTCACCCGGCACATCCCGTCGAGCACGATCATCTCCACGCGGCGCATGCCGACGTGCACCACGATCATGACGGAGTCGAGGACTCGCAGCATCCGGTTCACACCCACCGCCACTCTCACGATCCCGACGACCTCGCCGCCGACTATGGGCCGGGGGCGGCCACCGCCGTGGGGATGCTCCACGGTGTCGGCGCCGAGACCCCCACGCAGGTGGTGACCTTTCTTGCCGCGGCGCAGGCGGGCGGGACCGGGGCTGGCTTGGCGGTGCTGGTCACCTTTCTCGTCGGACTGTTCCTGTCCAACACGGCGGTCACGATCGGGGCGACATACGGGTTCAAGGAAGCGATGCAGCGACCCCGGGTGCAGCGAGTCCTCGGCGGCCTCACCGCCGTGGTCAGCCTGGTGATCGGCGTGCTGTTCCTGCTCGGCCAGGACGCGGTGCTCCCCGCGTTCTTTGCCGGTTGACCGCTGGCCTAGGGCCATTCGGCCCCGGAGGTGAGCTGAGCCTGATGGCACAATCCGGCGCATGACCACCACGAGGGGGCTTGGCGGGCCGGGTGCCGCGCCGCCCCGACCCCGTCCTTCGCCGCTCAAGGACCTCGACCCGGTCTGGCTCTTCGGCTTGAACGTTGCCGTGGTGACCTACATGTTCGTGGTCCATGGCGGCCTCGATCGGGCGCAGTCCCCGGCGCAGTGGCTGGTGGCACTGGGGCAACTGAGCGGGCTCTACGCCGCTCTGGCGGTGCTGCTCGGTCTAGTGATGATCTCCCGCACCCCGTGGCTGGAGCGCCGCTACGGGATGGATCGCATGACCCATGCCCATCGCCTGGTGGGCTTCACTGCGGCGTGGCTGATGATCGTCCACGTGGTGTCGGTGATGGTGGGCATCGCACTCGACCAGGAGATCACCCTCTGGGAGCAGATCGTCGACGCCTGGTTCTTCTACCCCTACATGCAGCCGGCGATCATCGGGTTCTTCCTGCTCATGCTGGTGGCCGGGGTATCCATCCGCGCCATCCGGCACACCTTGTCCTACGAGCAGTGGTGGCTGGTCCACGTATGGGCGTATCTCGGGGTGCTGCTGGGGTTCTTCCACCAGATCGGGGTTGGGGCCGACTTCGTCCTCGACTGGTGGTCGTTCCTGTATTGGACCCTGTTGCACGTGTCGGTGGCGATCCTGATCTTCGGGTTCCGCCTCATCACCCCTTGGGTGCTGACGCTGCGCCATCGCTTCCGGGTGGCGGAGGTGATCGCCGAGGGAGACGACGCCGTGACCCTCGTGGTGGGCGGCCGCCGTATCGACCGGCTTGCGGTGCAGGCGGGGCAGTTCTTCTTGATCCGCACCCTCACCTGGGGACGGTTCTGGAAGGCGCATCCGTTCTCGCTGTCGGCGGCTCCCGACGGGCGCACCCTGCGCTTCACGATCAGGGCGATCGGTGACGACACCAGGTTCCTACAGACCATCCCGGTCGGCTCGCCGCTCGCCCTCGAGGGTCCCTACGGCGGTTTTCTCTCCTACCTGCCCACCCGACGCCGCATCCTGTTCATCACCGGCGGGGTGGGCATCACGCCGTTTCGCAGTCTGATCGATAGCGGGGACCATCCTGCGGGCACGGTGACCCTGCTGTATCGCAACCGCACCTCGGGAGACGCCCTGTTCCGGCAGGAGCTCGAGGAGTGGAGCCGGAGCCGCGGATTCGAGGTCCACTTCTCCTACAGCCGGCTCAACGGGGGCGATCCCGGGGTGTTTACGCCGGAGCGGCTGCGCGCCCTGGTCCCCGACCTCGCCGAGCGCGAGGTGTTCGTGATCGGGTCACCCCGGCTGCTGGCCGCTGCCGGCAACGGGCTGCGGGTGGCCGGCGTTCCTTCCAAACAGATCCATTATGAGAACTTCACCTACTAGGCGGACACCGTGAGACGCGCCTTTGCCATCGCCCTGCTCAGCGGGGCCGCCCTCGTGTTTGCGGTCCGGTTCGAACCGCCGCCTTCGGGGCTGGTCGAGGCGGAGGGCGAGATCGTCATCACTACCACCACGGTGCCTCCCACGACCACGACCCTGGTCCCGATCGCCACCACGACCACCAGCACCACCATCCCGCCAACCATCCCCGAGTTGGGCGAGGGCACTTGGGTGGTGGAGAGCCCGCTGGTGCGGATGAACCGGGGCTACGTGCAGGTGGAGATCACGGTGATCGACGGTTACCTCTCCCAGGTCGAGATGATCGTCGTGCCCTCGGAGAGTCGGCGGGCCCGCGAGATCTCTCTCGACGCCCACGACATCCTCGCGGTGGAAGCGGTGGAGACGCAGACCTACCGCCTCCACAACGTCACCGGGGCCACCGAGACCTCCAAGGCGTGGATGTATGCCCTCAAGCTGGCGATGATCGAGGTGGGGATGGTGCTCCCCGACCCGTGATCGTCTCCCGGCCCTTTATGGGCACCGTCTTTCGGATTGAGGTCCCGGACTCCCCACCCACCGCGGTGATCGGCGAGGTCTTCGACTGGTGGACCCACGTCGAGGAGACCTTCTCGACTTTCATCCCCGAAAGCGACATTTCCCGGATCGGACGCGGCGAGCTCGCCGAGTCGGATGCCAGCCGGGAGGTGCGCCACGTGCTGGCGCGCTGTGCGGAGATCGAGGAGGCGAGTGGGGGTCGGTTCTCGATTCGACCCGGGCGGACCGGAGGTCCGGGGCTCGACCCGGCCGGACTGGTCAAGGGGTGGAGCGTCGACGAGGCGGCCATGATCCTCCTCGGCCACGGGCTGTCGGACTTCTCCATCGATGCCGGGGGAGACGTTCTCTGTGTGGGACGCCCCCCGGACGGGGAGCGGTGGCGGGTGGGGATCCGGCACCCGGAGCATCCCGAAACGGCAGTGGCCGCGGTGGTGGAGATCGACTCCGGGGCGGTGGCAACCTCCGGCACCTATTTCCGCGGTGAGCACATCCGCGGCAAGACGGCCCAGGCCCTGGCGAGTGTGACAATCGTCGGACCGCAATTGGGCACCGCCGATGCTCTGGCAACAGCGGTGTTCGCCGACCAGGCGCGATCACTCGACTGGCTGCGGGCTTTCCCGGGTCACGGGGTGCTGGCTATAACGTTGGATGGCAAGTTGCGCATGACCGCGGACCTCGAAGGGAGAGTGGTCGTGGACCCGACCGGCCCGAAGAGTCACGACCCTGCTGTGGTGGTCTGGAGTCGACCGAGCGAGGGAGAGTGACCAGCGCCGCACCGTTGGCTCCGGCGGTCATCACCCGTCTGTCGCTTCTCGATCGCTTTCTGCCCGCCTGGATCCTGTTGGCGATGGGACTGGGACTGGGGCTGGGACGCGTCTTCGGTGGCCTCAACGACGCCCTGGACACCATCAAGATCGGTGCCGTCTCGCTGCCGATCGCCCTCGGGTTGCTGGCGATGATGTATCCGGTGCTGGCCAAGGTGCGCTACAGCAGAGTCGGCGAGGTGGCCGCGGACCGCACCCTGCTGGCGCTGTCTCTCGTGCTCAACTGGATCCTTGGACCGGCACTCATGTTCGCCCTTGCCTGGATCCTGTTGCCCGACCTCCCCGAGTACCGCACCGGGCTGATCATCGTTGGGCTGGCGCGTTGCATCGCGATGGTGCTCATCTGGAACGACCTGGCCTGTGGCGACCGGGAGGCTGCGGTGGTGCTCGTCGCCCTGAATTCCCTGTTCCAGATCGTGGCCTACTCGATCCTGGGGTACTTCTACCTGCAGCTGCTGCCGGGTTGGCTGGGGCTCGACACGGATGTGCTCGATGTCTCGCTGTGGGAGATCGCCCGCATCGTGCTGATCTTTCTCGGAGTACCGCTACTGGCGGGATACCTGACGCGGTTGTGGGGGGAGCGCACCCGCGGGTTGGAGTGGTACGAAGAGCGCTTCCTTCCCCGGATCGCCCCCTTTGCGCTTTGGGGACTGTTGTTCACGATCGTTGTGCTGTTCGCCCTTCAGGGGGAGACCATCACCGCCCGCCCGCTCGATGTGGTCCGCATCGCCCTGCCGCTGCTCGCCTACTTCGCGTTGATGTGGAGCGTGTCGTTCGCCCTTGGTCTTCGATTTCGTCTCGGCTACGAGCGCAACGCCACGCTGGCGTTCACCGCGGCCAGCAACAACTTCGA
>CAYTTU010000178.1:0-3006 GCA_964440905.1 uncultured Acidimicrobiia bacterium
GTTCGCGCCAACGGTGCTCTCGATCGATCACGCAGCAACGCAGATCCAGGCAGGCCGCGAACGTGCTCAGCGCCGGAAGTGCGGCTTGAGCGATGCCCACACCTCCTGGTAATCCTCTTGCAGCGCCTCCAAGGTTCCGGAGTAAGCGGTGGGGATCAGGGGATAGCGGGTCTCGAACATGAATGCCAGGGTTCCGGTGAGCTTCTGCGGCTTGAGGTCGGCGTTGGTGGCGCCGGTCCAGGCCTCGTTGTCGGGGCCGTGCGGCCAGTAGGCGTTGTGCAGGCTGAACCCGCCCGGGTTGAACCCCTCCAACTTGGCGTCATACACCCCGTGGATCAGTCCCATGAACTCGCTCGTGATGTTCATGTGGTAATAGGGAGGTCGGAAGGTGTGCTCGGCCACCAGCCAGCGGTCGGGGAAGATCACGAAGTCGACATTGGCGGTTCCGGGGCGATCCGACGGGGCGGTGAGCACCGTGAAGATCGACGGGTCGGGGTGGTCGAACGAGATCGTCCCCATGGTGTTGTACCGGGCCAGGTCGTATTTGTAGGGCACATGGTTGCCGTGCCACCCCACCACGTCCAGGGGGGAGTGGTCCAGGTCTGCGGCGAAGAGGCGCCCGTCGAACTTGACGAAAAGGGTGCACGGCTTCTCGGAGTCCTCGAACGCTGCAGTGGGGGTGAGAAAGTCGCGCTCGTTCGCCATCCCATTTGCCCCGACCGGACCCCGCTCCGGCAGGGTGAAGTAGGCGCCGTAGTTCTCGCAGACGTAGCCCCGCGACGGGCCGTCGGGCAGCTCCACCCGGAACTTCAAGCCGCGGGGGATGAGGCACACCTCGCCCGGGGCAACCTCGAGGATGCCGCACTCGGTGATCATCCGCAGCCCGCCCTGCTGGGGGACGATGAGCAGCTCCCCGTCGGCGAAGTAGCAGTAGGTGTCGGTCATCGAGGTGTCAGCCAGGTACACGTGGGCCGCCATCCCCACCTGGGTGTGGGCGTCACCGTTGGTGGCGATGGTGCGCAATCCGGTGAGCCAGGTGGTCCCCGCCTCCGCAGGGATCGGATCCCAGCGGAGTTGCCCGATCGGAGGCTCCGTCTCACGGCACGGGGCGGTGCGGATCAGGCCGCGCTCCACCTGGCGCAGGTCGTGGACGTGGAGCACCGACGGCCGGATGCGGTACATCCAGGTTCGGCGGTTCTGGCCCCGGGGGGCGGTGAAGGCAGTGCCGCTGAGCTGTTCGGTGTACAGGCCCCGTGGGGGCTTCTGCGGGTTGTTCTGACCCACCGGGAGGGCGCCCGGAACCGCCTCGGAGGCATGGTGGTTGCCGAATCCGGAGAGATATATCAGGTCGGCCATGGGCGCTCCTCGAGGGTCACGGGGAGGAACCAGAGTATCTGAGCGGCCCCTGGGAGGCAGGGAGTGCCGCCCGGCCAGGCTGTCGCCAGGCTGTCCTGAGATGTTGTATCCTCTTTCTGGTCAAGCTCTTCGGAGCGGCAGATTCACATGGGCGAGAGCGCTATGAAAGCGAGAGTGAGGAAGAAAGTGACTACACAGAATCGCGGCCACCGGATTCGACGCAGGGGCGTGACGATCGCCACGCTGGCGGCGGCCCTTCTGCTCGTGGGCACGGCGCTGGCCGCCGAACCGACCGTCCTCCTCGGCAACGCCGACCCCTTCGCGGTGCTGGCGGGCGAGACCATCACCAACGAGGGTGCTACCACCATCACCGGCAGCGTCGGTCTCGATCCGGGTACGGCCGTTACAGGATTCGGCCCCGGCGCAAACAATGTGACCATCAACGACGGGACTCTTGAGGTCGACAACGGCGTCGCCCTAGCAGCCAAGGCGGCACTGGTCACGGCCTACGACGACGCCGCCGGACGCTCGATCACGGATACTATTCCCACCGAACTCGCAGGAGCCACACTGGTCGGTGGGGTTTACAATTCCGAGAGCACCACATTCGAGCTCAGCGGCACTCTCACCCTCGATGGTGAGAACGACCCCGATACGGTGTGGATCTTCGACATGGACGATTCGTTGCTGGCCACCGGGTCCGCCGACTTCGTATTCATCCGCGCTGCCCAGGCCTGCAACGTGTTCTGGCGGGTGGGCAGCTCGGCCACCATCGAGGCTGGGGCCGACTTCTCGGGAACCATCATGGCACTGACCACGATCACTCTGGGGACCGGGGCGACGCTTCATGGCCGGGCGCTCGCTCGCAACGGCGAGGTCACGATGCTTACCAACACGATCACCCGGGCGGTGTGCCTACCGGATGAGGGTGTCGGTACCGGTGGCGGATCCACCTCGGGAATCGAGGACGCTCACCTCTTCATCTTCGCCGGGGGCCTGTTCGCCGCTGCCATCGGGGTTCTGGCGACACGCCGCCGGGCGTCTCGCTCGGACTGAGTCCACCAACCGGTAGACGCAACCGTGCGGCGCAATCAGCTCGTCACGGCGGCGGCGGTGCTCGCGTTGGCCGGGGGGGTCGTGGTCGCCATGGCGGTCCAGGCGCAGGAGCAGGCACCGCAGCCAGGCTCGGCCGTATTCGGGCCCGCCGGTCTCGACGGGCTTGCGGTGGAGCGTCACGCCCGTGAAACGTCGTGGGTGAGAGCCGGCGGGTTCTCGATCCCCGACCGGTCCACCACGACGACCACCGTTGCCACCAGGGCGGCCGACCCGGAGGTCGACCACTACCCGGTGTCCTCGCTCCCGCCATCGCTCCCGGTGGCGATCGACATTCCGGCCATCGCGGTGCACTCATCGCTGCAGAGCCTGGGCCAGACCGACGACGGCGAGATCGAGGTGCCCCAGCCCGGACCGCGATACGACGACGCCGGCTGGTACCGGTACTCATCGACTCCGGGGTCGGTCGGGATGGGCTCGCTTGGGCCCGCCATCATCGTCGGCCACGTCGACTCGTACAGCGGCGGCTCGTCGGTCTTCTTCCGCCTCGGTCGTCTGAAGCCCGGCGACCAAGTCATGGTCACCCGAAGCGACGGT
>CAYTTU010000179.1:0-10663 GCA_964440905.1 uncultured Acidimicrobiia bacterium
GCCAATAGCCAATAGCCAATAGCCAATAGCCAAGAGCGCCGGAGTCGCATCTGTTGGCTTCGAATCCTGGGAGGGAATCAGGGCCGATGCGGGGTCCGGCGCTCTCGATCTGGCGGGTCAGGGGGTTACGGTGCTTCCTCCCTGACCTCGAACTCGACCACGACATCATCGGCAGTCTGGAAGTGCAGAGTCACATCGAACCGATCGCCCACCTCGAACGGGGCGGCGATGTCGATGAACATGAGGTGGAGGTGTCCGGGTTCGAGCACCACTTGCTCCCCGGCGGGAAGCGGGATCTCATCGATCCCGATCATCATCATGCCGTTGCCCAGGTCCATGCCCATGATCGTGGTCCCGGTAGCGGGGACCTCGATTACGTCGTGGAGCTCGCCCGCGGCCGCAACCGAAGCATCGACCGAGACGCCGATGAGGCTGTCGGCGGTTGGGCTGGTCAGCATCATGTATCCGGCGCCGGCCCCGGCCGTCATCGGGCTGTTACGCGCCCAGGCGCCCTCGACGGTGATGCCACCGGCATCGTCACCACAGGCGGCACCCACCAGCATCAGGGCGGCAATCGCCGCCATCCCTCGCAGACCTCGCATGTCCAGAACCTCCACGGGCCGTGTTTGCCCGGAGTGTTTCAGGGAGACGCGCGTCTCGGGTGGGGCCAGAAGTCACATTGGGGAGGCTGACGGTACGCGGCTGTCGGGGTCACAACTCTCGACCGGCCGGAGGCGCAATGAGCGATGAGCGATGAGCGATGAGCGATGAGCGATGAGCGATGAGCGATGGGGACGGGCAACTGGCAACTGGGAACCGCCGCCTATCGCCTCTCCCTCAGGAAGTCCTCGATCTCCATGATCATCCGGGCCGAGGAGCCCGGGTCGATGGGTGCCTCGGTGCCGTCGGCCTCGAGGCGGCGCACGTAGGCGACGAACTCGTCGTTTCCCGCCATGGCCTCGTCGACCCGGGCGACGAACTCG
This sequence comes from uncultured Acidimicrobiia bacterium, assembly GCA_964440905.1. GTDB lineage: Bacteria > Actinomycetota > Acidimicrobiia > Spongiisociales > UBA11373 > UBA11373. The sequence continues at coordinate 984 of CAYTTU010000179.1, forward strand.
TCGGACATGCGCTCCATCTCGGTGAGATCGAGGTCGATCTCCATCACCCTGCGGGCGGTGCGCAGCAGCGCCAGCATCGCCTTCGGATTGGGGTTGGCTGCCAGATAATGCGGTGTCGCCGCCCATAGAGAGATGGCCGGAATCCCCACCTCGCGGCAAGCCTCGAGCATCACCCCCACGATCCCGGTGGGTCCCTCGTAGCGGGACGTGAGCAGGCCGTACTCCTCGACCAAGGCGGGGTCGGTGGCGACTCCGACGATGGGCACGGGCAGAGTGTGGGCCACCTGTCCGACGAAGGCGCCCAGGGTCACGACCAACTCGACGTCTGCCTCGGCGAGAACTGCGGCCACGGTGCGGGTGTATGTCTTCCACCGCAGGTTGGGCTCGTCTCCCGTGACCAGGACCAGCTGGTAGGGCGTCGTGGGCAGCGCGATCGCCCGGGTGAGAGGCCAGGAGAGCCGGCGGGTGCCACCTTCGTCGATCTGGACGCGGGGTCGTCGCACCTGGAAGTCGTAGAACTCCTCCGGCTCGATGACTGCAAATGGCTCGGCGGTGTCGTGGGTGGCGAGCAGGTACTCGGCGGCGCCTGACGCGGCGTCGCAGGCGTCGTTCCAGCCTTCCCAGGCGAGAAGAGCCCGGGGGCGCTGCAGCCGGGGCCTGCCCAGGCGGCGCACGTGGTCCATGGGCGCGACCCTAGTGGCCTGCGGCTTTCAGGCGGGCCGGGTGGAAGGCCGTGCCTGGTTCGGCCAACCGGCCCTGGTGGGGTCAAGCCCTCTTGCGCGAACATGGGGCGGCATGGAATGGCGTTCGCTCTCGGCCTTGGAAGTTCGAAGTTTGTTTGAGCTGCTCCGCGGGGACGGGTATCGCGTCGTGGGGCCAGTGGCTGCCGGAGGCAGCATCACCCTGGGGGAGGCCTCCGAGTTCGACGACCTCGCGGTGGGACTCGGGCTGGAGCTGGCCCCGGGGCGCGCCCGGGTCGTCCCGACACCAGCGATGTTCGGCGCCATCGGGACACCCGACTCTTTGAAGCGGTGGCAGCACGCCCCGCAGAGGATCATCTGGAAAGGGGAGCGGGGACCGAATGGGTTCACCGGGTCGGCGGTGGTCGAGGAGTCCGCCGGCCCGGTGGCCTTCTTTGGAGTGCGAGCCTGCGACCTTGCCGGTGCCCGAGTTCTCTCCCGGGCAATCCGGCGCAGTCTTGGTGATCGCGACCTCACGATCGCAATGCAGTGCACCGCATTCGCCCCCACCTGCTTCTGCACCACGATGGATACGGGTCCGGCCGTGCCCGAGGACGCCGCCGACTTGGTGTTGACCGAGGTGCCCGGCCAGTCGTTCGTCATCGCCGCCGGCTCCGAGCTGGGGGCATCCGTACTGAATCGGCTCGACACCTCGCCGGCTTCGGCATCCCTGATTGCCCAAGCGTCGGGCCTGGTGGAGAAGGTGGCCGCAGACATGCCCAAGGCCTTCGATCCGGCCGAGGGACGCGCCGCGCTCGCCCAGCCCGGTGGCGGGTGGGACGAGGTGGCGGAGCGGTGCCTGGCGTGCGGCAATTGCACCGCGGTGTGCCCCACCTGCTTCTGCGTCACCGTGGTGGACCGCACGGATCCCGCGGCGAGCGTTGCGGAACGCGTGTCGCTGTGGGACTCCTGCTTCACCCCCGGATTCAGCGAGGTGCACGGTGGATCGGTCCGCTCCACCACCGCCTCGCGTTACCGCCAGTGGGTCTCGCACAAGGTGTCGTGGTGGTGGGACCAATGGGGGACCGCCGGGTGCGTGGGTTGCGGGCGCTGCATCGTGTGGTGCCCGGTGGGCATCGACATCCGACAGGAAGTGAGTTCGGCCATCGAGAGGAGTGCCGCCCGTGTCTGATGAGAACCTGCGCAGCCATCGCTTTGCCCGAGACATGGATTCGGCGAGCGTTTCCACATTGGCGTCATGCTCGCTGGGGGAGGTGTCGTGGAAGAAGGGTGAGTGGATCCTCACCACCGGCGACGAGGCGAAGCGTTGCTACCTGCTCATGTCGGGCGACGTGCATATCGAGACCACTTCGCCGGGCCGCACCGCCACCGAACTGCAGACGATCCACGGTGGCGATCTTCTGGGATGGTCCTGGTTGATTCCGCCGTACCGGTGGGCCTTCGATGCCCGCGCCTCCACCGACGTCACCGCCATCGCCCTCGATGCCAAGAAGCTCCGCGACGCCGCCGACGCCGACTGCTTGTTCGGGTATGCCCTGCTCACCCGCATGTTCACCCTGGTTTCCGACCGCCTCCAGGCGACCCGTCTCCAACTGATGGATCTGTATGGACCCCGCGCGTGATCCCATCCGACTGTTCGCCCCCGAGTTTCGGGAGGTCTTGGCGGTTCGCCATGAGACCGCCGACTCGGTGACCGTCACCCTGGCTGGGGGTGGCCGCGGATTCGTCCCCGGCCAGTTCGCCATGGTGTACCCCTTCGGGATCGGAGAGTCTGCGATCTCGTTCAGTGGCGACCCCTATCGCTCCGACGTCGTCGAGCACACGGTGCGCCGGGTGGGAAAGGTGACCGAGGCCATCACCGGCCTGAAACCCGGCGAGTTCGTGGGGTGGCGTGGTCCGTTCGGCAGCGGCTGGCCACTGGCCCGGGCCCGGGGTGGCGATCTGGTGATCGTCGCCGGCGGCATCGGACTGGCCCCCCTTCGCCCGGCGATTCTCGCCGCACTCGCCGACCGCGGTTCGTACCGCAGGGTGGCGATCCTGGTGGGTGCCCGCCGCAAGGGCGATCTCCTCTACCCCGAACAGCTCGCCGAGTGGCGGGCGCGGTTCGATCTCGAGGTGGAGGTGACGGTCGACGCCGCCACCGACGGCTGGAAGGGCTCTGTCGGTGTCGTCACCCGGCTCATCCCACTGCTGGACATCGAACCGTCGCGCACCACCGCCTTTGTGTGCGGCCCCGAGGTGATGATGCGGTTTGCCGCCAAGGATCTGCTCCGCCTGGGAGTTCCCTCGCGCAACGTGTTCGTCTCGGTGGAGCGCAACATGAAGTGCGCCATCGGGCTCTGCGGTCACTGCCAGTTCGGGTCGCTATTTGCCTGCCACGACGGGGCGGTGGTCCCCTACGACCGGGTGGCGGCGTTGATGGAGGTGAAGGAGGCATGACCGCCCGCGTCGCCGTCTTCAAGTTCGCCTCGTGCGATGGCTGTCAGTTGTCGGTGCTCGACGCCGAGGACGAGCTGCTCGCCATCGTCGGCGCGGTGGACATCGTCGAATTCCCCGAGGCTCGCACCCGGCGTGAGCCCGGGCCCTACGACGTCGGATTCGTCGAGGGGTCGATCACCACTCCGGAGGATCTCGAGCGCATCGAGCAGATTCGGAAGGACTGCAAGGTGCTGGTCACCATCGGGGCATGTGCCACCTCCGGAGGCATCCAGGCGCTGCGCAACATGGCTGACGTCGGGGGGTACGCCTCGATCGTGTATGCCCATCCCGAGTACCTCGACGTGCTTGCCACCTCGACCCCGATCTCCGATCACGTCCCGGTGGACCTGGAGCTCTACGGCTGCCCGGTGAGCAAGGAGCAGCTGATCGAGACCATCACCGCACTCGTCGCGGGACGCCGCCCCGACCTCCCTTCCCACTCGGTGTGCGTCGAGTGCAAGGCCCGGGGCACGGTGTGCGTGCTGGTGGCCGGCACCCCCTGCCTTGGTCCGGTGGTCCGCGCCGGGTGCGGGGCGATCTGCCCTTCGTATCGAAGGGGTTGTTACGGGTGCTTCGGACCGAGCGCCAACGCCAACGTCGCCTCGCTGGCCACGGCCTGGGAGGCGGTGGGAATGCCTCGTCCCGCCCTGGCCCGGGCGCTGCAGAGTTTCACCGTCGGGGCCCCCGAGTTCCAGGAGGCGATCCGTGCCCTCTGAAGTACGCACCATCGAGGTCGGCTACCTGACCCGGGTCGAAGGCGAAGGGCGGATGAAGGTCGTCGCCCGCGATGGGAAGGTCGAGGACGTGGTCTTCAGCATCTTCGAGCCGCCCCGGTTTTTCGAGGCGTTCCTGCGCGGCAAGCACCACTCCGAGGCTCCAGACATCACCGCCCGCATCTGCGGCATCTGCCCGGTGGCCTATCAGATGTCCTCGGTGCACGCCATGGAGCACGCCTTTGGTTCTCCGGTGGAGGGGGCGTTGCGTGACCTGCGGCGCCTCCTGTACTGCGGGGAGTGGATCGAGAGCCATGCGCTGCACATCTACCTGCTCCACGCTCCCGATTTCCTCGGTTACGAGTCGGGGATCTCGCTCGCCGCCGACCACCCCGACGTGGTGGCGAGCGGGCTGCGACTGAAGAAGGCGGGCAATGAGATCGTCAGGGTGCTTGGTGGGCGCGAGATCCACCCGGTGAACGTCAAGGTCGGTGGCTGGTATCGACTGCCGACCCGTGCCGAGTTGGATCACCTTGCCACCACTCTCGATCGGGTGCGCGACGATGCCGTGGCCACCGTGTCGCTGGTGGCCGGGTTCCCCATGCCGGATGTGACCCGCACCGTGGAGTGGGTCTCCACCCGGTACCCCGGCGAGTACCCGATGCTGGGCAAGACGGTGGTCTCAAGCGCAGGTCTCGACATCCCGGTGGAGGAGTGGAACGACTGGTTCGTCGAGGAGCACGTCAAGCGCTCCAACGCCCTGCACTCCCGGATCAAGACCCGCGGCTCGTACGAGACCGGACCCACCGCCCGTTTCAACCTCAACTCCGAGCTTCTCTCGGAGGGTGCCGCCCGGGCCGCAGCCGAGGTGGGGTTGGTGGCCCCGGTGACCAACCCATTCCGCAGCATCGTGGTGCGCGCCGTCGAGACGCTGCACGCCGTCGAAGAGGCGCTGCACATCATCGACACCTACCGGGCACCAGGCGCACCGGCGGTGCCCTTCACCGAGCGGGCCGGGGAGGGATACGGAGCCTCGGAAGCCCCCCGGGGGACCTTGTTCCACCGCTACCGCCTCGACGGCCAGGGAATCATCCAGGACGCCCAGATCGTGCCGCCCACCGCCCAGAACCAACTCTCCATCGAGGAGGACCTCCGGCTGGTACTGGACGCCCACATCTCCGAGTCCGACGATGCCCTGCGCACGGTGCTGGAACAGAGCATTCGCAACTATGACCCGTGCATCTCTTGCGCCACGCATTTCCTCAGCCTCGAGGTGGATCGTGGCTGAGGCCTGGACCGTGGTCGGTCTGGGCAACCCGATGCGCGGTGACGACGCCGTCGGTCCCATGGTGGCGACGCGCGCCCGGGACCTGCCCGGTGTGGACCGCGTGGTGGAACACGCCGATCCCCTCGACCTGGTCGATCTGCTGCACGAGGCCCGCTCTCTGGTGCTGGTCGACGCCACCCTCGGCGGCGGGGATCCAGGAGCGGTGACGGTGTGGGAGTCCAAGGCGAACGGCCTCCCTCGTCCCCGGGTGGGGGCATCGTCCCATGGCTTCGGCGCCGAGACCGCGGTGGAATTGGCGGTGGCGCTCGGCGCCCGGCCCGGGCGTCTGGTGTTCGTCGGAGTCGAGGCGGAGCGATTCGACTGCGACGGGTTGTCGCCAGCGGTGGCGGGAGCCGTCGAACGGGCGGTGGCGGCGGTGGCCGGGGTGGTGGGCGATGCATGAGCGCGGCGTCGCCGAGGATCTGGTCCGCACCGCAGGCGTGGTAGCGGTTGACCAGGGTGCCCGCAAGGTTCGCATCCTGCGCATCGAATTGGGTCCGGCCTCCCACCTTCAGCCGGAGAGCTTGACCGCCCAGGTGGCGTTCCACGCCAGGGGCACCATCGTCGAGGGCGCCGAGGTGATCGTCGAGCGCCGCGTCCTTCCCGAGGATGCTCTCCCCGGGCGCGACGACGATCGCGTTTTGCTGCGTTCCGTGGACGTGGAGGTGTGACCGTGTGCCTCCCCGAGACGGTGCTGCTGGTCGAGGATCACGGTGAGGGGGTGGAGCGGTGGGGCCTCGTCACCCGGGAGGGTCGCACCCAGAAGGTCGGCCTGGCCTTCGTTCCCGAGGCGGGCATCGGCGACGTCCTCCTGGTGCACAGTGGCCAGGCGTTCCGGGTGCTCACCTCGGTCGGGCGGAGGGATCCACGTCCTTGAGGTAGTGCATCGAGCGCTCCACCACCTCGAAGCCGAGGCGAAGGTAGACCTCGCCGGCGTTGGTGTGTGACGATTCGTCCACGTCGAGGGCGGCCTGGTTCAGACCGGTGGTCACCGCGGCCTCCATGGTGCGCACCATCAGGTGGCTGGCGAGGCGCTGGCGGCGATGGGAGCGCAGCGTTCCCACCCGGTGGATGTACACCTCGTTGCGTCCGGTACGGGCGTTTTCCTCCGGCTCGACCTCGACCATGCAGAACGCCACCACGACGTCGTCCGCCAGCGCGGCAAACGAGAGGTTGCCACGGAAGGTCTCCGACTCCCGGTAGGCGGTGGACCACCCCGCCGCGGACAACGGGAAGGTTCCCCAGTGGTCGGCAAACGACTCGTTGTTGGCGATACGGATGGCCTCGTCCAGCGCCGCACTCCATCCCACCACCCGAATCCCATCGGGGAGCGGCGGGGCTTCGGGAAGGCCGGCCAGGGGACGACGCATCGTGGCGAAGGATCTGCGCAGTTCGAATCCGGCGGCGAGCAGTTCGGCGCGCACCGTGTGGCGGTGCTCCTCCACCGCGGCGCGGATCACCCGGTCCTTGGTGGGGTCGGCACCGGCAAGACGCTCTCGGGCTCGGGCCTCGGCCCAGGTGTAGAGACCAGGCCGAAGGTGGGTGTATGGCGGGGCGGCATCGGCCCATAGAAACGCTCGGGCCCCCTGCTCGCTGATCTGCGCCCACGCCGCCGCCTCGGCGCGCACTTCACCGGCGGTGTCGACAGCGATCAGAGTGTCCGTCATCGGGTCGAATCCTTCCTGGGTCGCCAGCCAGCGATACGACTCCAGCCCGGAGACATGAGCCAGGGTCTCCGCTTCGTCTACGCGATGGTTGTGTCGGATGAGGGCGTCGGCGTCGTCCAGCGACCAGGGCCGCCAGGTGAGGCCGGGCACCGCGGATGGTAGGTTCGGGGGCATCGGAATCGCCCATTCAATCAGACGACGGGTCGCCATACGCGGGAGGGCCATCTGCCGTCTGGCCCGGGACCATTGCCGGGGAGGGTTGCGGAGAGGGCGTCATACCATGACCCCATGAACGCGCCCGTATCGGGGCATCGGCGCCGCCTGGGGGTCGCCGTCCTGCTCTTCAGCCTTGTCGTGATCGCCTGCGGCGACTCCACTCCCTATGTCCCCGCCGGACTGGTGCGTACCCCGTATCCCGAGGTGGGCCACCTCTCGCTGCCCGAGTCCACCAACGGCGGTGCCGATTTCCCCCTCCGCGCCGACCCCGGTGGGCTGCTGATCCTGTACTTCGGCTACACCGGATGTCCCGACATCTGCCCCACCACTCTGGCCGACGTGCGCTCGGCGCTGCGACAGATCGGCGATCGCGCCGAGCGGGTCGACACCGCCTTCGCCACCATCGACCCAGGGCGCGACGACGACTCGGTGATGACTGCATACACCCATGCCTTCTTCGCCGCCGGACACGGGTTGCGCACCGACGATCCCGACCGGCTCGCCACGGTGGCCGCCCCATTGGGCGTGAACTACTCGGTGGCGCTCCCCGACGAGACCGGGTACGTCGAAGTGGTGCACTCGGCCTGGACGTATGTGATCGACGACCAGGGCCGACTCTTGCTGATGTGGCCCTTCGGGACCGAACCGGAAGACATGGCCAACGACCTCAAGCACCTGTTCAAGGAGATCGATGCCGATGCGTAGAACCCTGCTGTCCGCAGCCTCCCTGCTCCTACTCATGGGCGCCTGCGGTGACGATTCCGGCGGCGAGCTGCGGGTCAGCGACGTGTGGTCACGCGCCTCGGCCACCTCCCAACTCACCGGTGTCGTCTACTTCGACATAACTGCTGGTGACTCCGGCGACGCCCTGCTCGAGGTCCGGGTATCCACCGACATCGCCGGCAGCGCCGAGATGCACGAGACCGTCACCGTCGACACCGCGACCACCATGGCGGGACATGACATGGGTGGCGCCATGACCATGCAACCGGTGAGCGCGGTGCACGTGGATGGCGGCGGCACCGTGTCCTTCGAGCCGGGCGGCTATCACGTCATGCTCATGGGCTTGGTGAGTCCGCTTGAGGTCGGTCAGACTTTCGAGGTCACCCTGGTGTTAGAGCACGCCGGGGAGATCGTGGTCACAGCCGAGGTGCGGGAGTGAGCCGCCGGGTTCTCCCCTTCTTGCTCTTCCTGGTAGTGGCGGCCTGCGGGGGCGACGCCGACCGTGACGGAGCCCTGGTGGTGGAGGACCCCACCGCCATGGAGGTCGATTACGAGTATCTCATCCCCCTCGGCACCGGTGAGCGCTTCGACGCCGGCGAGGTGGTGGAGATCCTTCCCGGAGAGATGACGGTGCGGGTCGGCGAGGTGATGCGGATCGTCAATCAGGACGACCGTCAGCACCTGATTGGGCCGTTCTTCGTCGGTCCCGGGGAGACCCTCACGCAACCCTTCGCCAGCGCCGGCGAGTTCACCGGGCTGTGCACCGTCCATCCCAGCGGCGAGTTCGTGCTGAGGGTGGAGGAGTAGCCACTTACCGCTCCCCCCTTGTGGGGGTGCCGATGCGACGCAGTCGCATCGGTGGGGGGTATTCAGACCGAAGGTCGGCGAGCAGTCGCATCGGTGGGGGGTATTCAATTGACGGTGGGCGAGTAACCCCCCATCCCCTCGGCTCGCTTCGCTCCCCGAGGTACTTCCCCCACAAGGGGGGAAGGGCAAGACACACCGTTCCCCCTTGTGGGGGACCCCATGCGACGCAGAGCGTCGGTGAGCGGTATTGAAGGAACGCCCAGCTGACAGCTCCATCAGTGTGAGGGATCGAGGAAGATTCCCGCCGCCTCCTGCTCGGTGCGCACGAAGGCGACGACCTTGGCCACCTCCTCACGGTTGAGGTGGGGGAGGGGGGCCATGTCGCCGAAGTTCCAGTGGTGCGCCACCACCCCGAAGGCGACGGCGCGCTGAAACGCCTCGTCGCTGTGATGGTTGGGGGCGTAGTACTGGTGCAGTAACGGCGGTCCGGTGGCGGTGCCGCGCAGGTCGGCGCCATGACACACCGCGCAGGTGGCGGCGAAGGTCGTGGCTCCCTCGGCGACGATCGCCGGGTCACGGGTGCCGATATTGGAGCCGGCGTCGGGCTCGGCGGCGACGGCTATGGCAATCAACGCCGACGCCACCGCGGCGGAGGCGATGATCAGCGGCCAGGGATTGCGCCGCTTCTTGGGCGGAGGGACGACCGGCTTGCGCTTCGGCTTGCTCATCTGGAAACTCCGATCACGAAAGGTCGGTGCGTCGCAGCAACATGGCGTTGAGGGCAACGATCACGGTGGAGATGCTCATCAGCAGCGCCCCGACCGCCGGTTCGAGCAGCACCCCCGCGCCGGCGGCCACGCCGGCGGCGAGGGGGATGGCGACCACGTTGTAGCCGGTGGCCCACAGCAGGTTCTGGTTCATCTTCCGTCCGGTGGCCCGGGACAGGGTGAGAGCCCGCACCGCATCCTCGGGGTCGTCGTCGACCAGCACCAGGTCGGCGGACTCGATGGCGACGTTGGTGCCCGCCCCGATGGCGATGCCCAGATCG
>CAYTTU010000180.1:0-18565 GCA_964440905.1 uncultured Acidimicrobiia bacterium
TTCTCCGGGGTGGTCGGTGACGGTGTACCGCTACATCACCTTCCCCGACGGCACCAAGACCACCGAGGAGTGGCACCACCGCTATCAGGGAATGTGGGAGATCCTCGAGTGGGATGCCGACGATCCCACCTGTGTGGCGCCACCACCACCGCCGGAGACGACGACCACCACCGCGGCCACCACCACCACCACCGAGGCCCCGTGAGCGGCTAGAGCCCGACGCCCGACGCCCGACGCCCGACGCCCGACCCCAGAAACCAGACGCCAGAAACCAAGCCATCGGTTCGGTCTCCGGTCTCCGGTCTCTGGTCTCCGGTCTCCGGTCTCCGGTCTCCGGTCTCCGGGCCTCCGGTCTCCGTTCGGACTCGGCGTGTCACACGTCCCTTATCCCCTCGATCATCATCCAGATTCCTGCCACGACGAGCACCGCGCCGGCGACCGCCCCCAGGGCGGTGTGCAACCGCCGCGCCGTGCCGTCGGAACCCCAGAGGGCCAGGAGTCCAGCCGCCACGACTCCGATGGCCGCGGCGGCGACCATCCAACCCGAGCCGCGCTGGCCGGGAATCGCCAGTGAGAGGGCGATCACCTCTGGCGACAGCAATCGAGGGAACGCCAGCGGCCAGAGCCCCGAACGCCAACCTCGCAACGCCGGCTCGGGAAACGGCTCCGGGAAGAACAAGGTGCGAGCTCCGGCGATGATGGCCACCAGTCCGGCGGCGATGAGATAGGTCTCGGGAGTGATCTGCAGCGACTCGAGCAGCGGCGCCGAGACGACACCAAGCAGCGCCACCCCGCCCAGGGCGGTCAAGACACCCACCCCGACTGCACTAGCCGGATAGCGGGCCGTGCCCAGCCCCACCCGGGTGCGCCACGGATTGACCGCCGCCACCATCGCCATGATCAACAACCACCCGCTCACTCGACCTCCCTCACCCAGACCGGAGCCGTCACTCCCCGCGACGCTAACCCCTAACCCCTTCTTGCTTCGCCCCTACTCCTCCAACACGGCCAACGTCGCCAGCAACCCGGAGAGAACATGTTGCTCGTCGTCCATCTGGGTGTATCCGCGGTAGAACCAGGCACCCGCCACCAGGGTGGGCCGCGCCCAATGCGCCGCGTCTACAGCAGTCACCTGGCGGCGCACCATGAACCCGGCGGTGCACAGGATGCGTTCGTCGGTGTTGGCCGCCAGATCGGACAGTGCCGGGTGCGACCCGATCAGCGGGCGCAACGCCCCGATGCCCTCGTGCGAGGTCCCCACCCCGGCGGGCGGGCCGGGGAACCACCGCAGGGCGAGGTTGATCCCGTCGCCGCGGCGCTGTGCCTCGAAGCGCAGCCGCATCCCGAAGAACCCGGTGAGGTCCCGCACGTAGTCGAGCCGCGGTTCATCGAGCATCTCCCGGGGTAGCGCCGCCGCGGTGTATGCCGCCCAATGATCGGGCAGCCGAGTGAGACGGCCCTCTACCCGATCACGCCGCGTCGCCATGTAGTCGAAGGTGCGGACCGCGGCGGCGGCCCACCCCTCACCGGGAAACTCGGTATCGAGCAGCGCCAGCGCCCAGGCAGCCTCCCCGGTCGAGTAGAGCCCATACGTCGGGACCGCTTCACCAGTCGTGCGGCTCCACGAGTCGTAAATGCTCCCGTCGGGCTGCTGCTGGGAGACGAGGAATCGGCCGATGCCACGCATCACCTCGTCATGAGCCTCCTCGCCGGTGGCGGCGCGGCGCACCGCCAGCCCGGCCAGCAGGAGCGCATTGGGACCCACCGGGACGGCGCCGCCCGGGCTCCACGCCATCCACTCCCCCTGGTCGTAGAGGTCGGCCAGGGCGTAGCGCACCCCGGCGTCACCGGCGGCGAGCGCCCGATCCGAACCGAGCGCCGCATAGGCCTGGAACAGCGACATGGTCACGCCGCCGTGACGGGCGTCGTTGTATCCGACGTTGATGCGGTCATCGCCGCGGTGATAGCCGTAGGTGAAGCGTCCCGAGGGCTCCTGGCCGACGGCGATCCAGTCGACCGCGGCGTGAGCGGCGGCCACCACAGTCGGACGATCAACGGAGGGACACACCTCGGCGGGGACCACGGCCACCCGCAGCACACCGGCGCCGATGGCGAGCACCCCGAGATGGACCGCCAGCCTGCGGCGCACCGTGGGCGGCCGCACGCTCAGCAGGATGCCGCGTTCTCGGGAGCGGTACGGTCGCGGAAGGCGCGATAGAACTGGTCGATCACACCCTCGTCCACCGCGTCGAGGCGGAGCTGACGCCCCCAGCTGCTGAGCACGATCGGGCTGTCCAGTCCCGGATAAGGGCTCACGATCACCTCGGCGCGCCGGGCGAACCCATCCAGCCTTTCGATGGCTGCCGGGTCGAGATCGGGCCGGTAGGTGATCCACACCGCACCGTGCTCCAGAGCGTGCACCGCGTGCTCGTTGCGCACCGGTTCGTCGTAGGCGGCGCAGGTCAGCCAGGTGGCGTCGTGCGGGCCCCCGGCAGGAGGATCCTGGGCGTAGACGACCGTACCGGGAGTGTGACCCGCTTCGCCGATCGTGAAGGACTCGGTGCCCGCAGGAGGATCGGCGACGCCCTGGGGATTCGCGGTGACATCGCGGGACACGAAGTAGACCAGGAGGACGATCACCGCCAGGACACCGACGCCGATCGCATAACCCAGCCAGGGCTTCGGTGCCCCGGCCCGTGCCGGGGCGGTGGCCTGGGCCACCTTGCGCACCTTCGGAGTGTTACCCAACTGAGCCTCCTGAGCGGTTCCGGGGCGCACAATCTATCGGGACGGCGTGAGAACATGGCCGCATGGTGATCGACCTGCTCTTGCTGCTTGCCCTCCCCGCTTCGGGCAAGTCGGAGGTACGGAGATACCTGGGCCATCTCTCTCCCGAGGTGGCGCGCCGCGACATGCACCTCGGGCCGACGGTTCAGGTCGACGACTACCCATATGTGCATCTCATGCGGCGCATCTCGTCGGAGCAGCGCCGCCTCGGAATGGAGCCGGCGTTCTTCGCCGGTGAGGACACCCCGTTTCGCGACCCGGCCGACTGGCTCACCCTCTCCTACTTGCTCGCAGAGGATGTGATGGAGCTGGGCCGGATCACATCTCACCCGGTCATCCCGGAACCGTGGCTCGAGCGACTCGGCACCGCTCGAGCCCAAGCAGGCATCCGTTCGTCGATCGCGTCCGACCAACGACTGCTCGACGCTATCGCACCGGACACCGATCAGCTGGCTTCGGAGTTGGCGATCGCCACCCGCGACGAGCTCGCCGACGCCACGGTCATCGTCGAGTTTGCCCGGGGCGGCCCCGACGGCGCCCGGCCCCCACTCCCCGCTCCGCTCGGCTACGCCGCCTCCCTCGCCGCGCTGGGGGACGACATCCTGGAGAGGGCGTCGATTCTGTGGGTGGTGGCCGAGCCCGCCGAGAGCCGCCGCCGCAACCGGGAGCGAGCCCGGCCCGGACCGGAGGGTGATGTATCGATCCTGCACCACGGGGTCCCCGAGGAGGTCATGCTCCACGACTACGGGATGGACGATCTCGGCTGGCTGATGGCCCAGTCGCCGGCGCCGGGAACCATTGCCGTCGGCGAGGGGGCGTACCGGTCGCTGGTGCCCATCGCCCGGTTCGACAATCGGGTCGACCGAACCTCGTTCCTGCGCGACGATCCCGCAGACTGGCCCGCCGACCGCCTCGCCACCCTGCATCGGGACCTCGCTGCCGCACTGGGCGCGCTCGCCGGCGGCGCGGGGTAGATTCTGCGAAGCGGAGTGGGAAGGGGCCGCGGTCTCGCGGGGATGGGCGCTGCAATGCACCCTCGTCCCGGGGAGCGCCGCACCGGGTCCCATCCGGGGGCGCCACCACGGGGTGCCCTGGACTCCCGCCCACCCCCGGTCCAGAGCCCGGGGGAGGGCGCGGGCCGGGAGGAGCGAATCGGAGTGGCGAGTACCGTGGCCGGGATGCGCTACCAGCCGCTGTTCGACGCCGTCACCGGGGAGCCGTATCTGCCCGTGACCGAACGGGGCCGGGCCCTGCTCGACAATCCGATCCTCAACAAGGCGACCAGCTTCTCCGATGCCGAGCGCCACGCTTTCGGAATCGCCGGTCTCCTCCCCCGCCACATCTCATCACTCGACGAACAGGTGGAGCGCGCCCTCGACCAGCTGCGGGAGAAGCAGACCGACCTGCAGCGCCACATCTACCTGGCGGGGCTGCACGATCGCAACGAGACCCTGTTCTTCCGAGTGGTCATCGACAACCTCGAGGAGACCGTCCCTCTGATCTACACGCCGACCGTGGCCGAGGTCTGCCGCCAATGGAGCCGAATCTTCCGGAGGGGCCGCGGGCTGTACGTCACCCCTGACGATCGCGGCGACGTCGCCCGGTTGCTGCGCAACTACGACTTTCCGGAGGTGGCGGTGATCGTGGTCACCGACAACGAGCGCATCCTGGGCATCGGCGACCAGGGGGCGGGCGGGATGGGTATCCCGATCGGCAAGCTCGCCCTGTACACCGCAGCGGCAGGAATTCACCCGTCGCTGTGCCTGCCGGTTTCGCTCGACGTCGGCACCGACAACCAGGAACTGCTCGACAACCCGATGTACCTCGGCTATCGCACCCCGCGGCTGCGTGGCCAGCCGTACTGGGACCTGGTGGCCGAGTTGGTGGCGGCGGTGCAGGCGGTGTTTCCCGGGGCGCTGCTGCAGTGGGAGGACTTCGGCAACACCACCTCCTTCCGCCATCTGGAGACCTACCGCGACGTGCTGCCATCCTTCAACGACGACATCCAGGGAACCGCGGCCATGGTGGTAGCCGGACTGCACGCCTCCAATCGCATGCTCGGCTCCCGGATGCAGGATCACCGGCTCGTCGTGGCGGGAGCCGGTTCTGCGGGCATCGGCATCGTCCGACAGGTGCGCGCCGCCATGGTCGCCGACGGGCTCACGATGGACGAGGCCCGCGCCCGGATACTGGTCACCGACAGCAAGGGGCTGGTGATTGCAGGCAGCGAGGTAGGGAACGACTTCAAGCGAGAAGTGGCGACCGATCCGGGGCTGGTCGCGTCCCTGGGACTGGGCGGGGATGCGGTCGGCCTCGAGGCAGTGGTGGCAGCACACCGCCCCTCGGTCCTGGTGGGGGTCACCGGTCATCCCGGCACCTTTACCGAGCCGATGATACGGGTGATGTGTGCCGCTCACGAACGGCCGATCGTGATGCCGCTCTCCAACCCCACATCGTTCGCCGAGGCCAACCCGCAGGACCTGATGACCTGGTCGGAGGGGCGCGCCCTGGTCGCCACCGGGAGTCCGTTCCCCCCGGCTCGAGTTTCCGGCGAGACCAGGGTGATCGGACAAGCCAACAACATGTTCATCTTCCCCGGGATGGGGCTGGGCACGATCGTGGCCCGAGCCCGTGCCGTGACCACCGGGATGTTCCTCGCCGCCGCCGCCGCCATGGCGGCCGGCATGGAGAGCAGCGCCCTCGCCACCGGAGCGCTCTATCCCCCGATCACCGCGGTGCGTTCGGTGTCCCGCCGGGTGGCACTGGCCGTCGTCGCCCAGGCCGTGGCCGAGGGCGTCGCCGCGCCTCTCGCAGATCCCGAAGCCGCGGTGGATGCCGCCATGTGGGAGCCGGTGTATTTGCCGTACCGGGCGGTGTGAGTATTTGGCGATTGGCGATTGGCGATTGGCTATTGGCCAAGAGCGATGGGCGATGAGCGATGAGCGATGAGCGATGAGGGACTCCGAACTCCGAACTCCAAACTCCAAACTCCAAACTCTGAACTCAGTTTCCGCACTCACTGGCCAGCCCGGTGTCCCCGGTGCCGAGGCCGTTGAGCACCCGGCGCACCGCGGCTCGGGTGCGGTCGATGTCGATGATCCGCAGCCCGCGGTAATTGCTCTTTTCTGCCAGCGCCCCGGGTTCGATCGCCATGGTGGCGATGTCGGAGCGATCCAACTCCGCCACCACTTGGATGAGGTCGGGAAGCACCGAGATCGGGATGTCGGTTACGGCGTTGTTGCGGATGGCGCGGGCGATGCGGTCGAAGCGGCTCACCACCGTGGACGCCTGCACCTGGGCGACGACTTCGCGGATAAAGCAGCGCTGCCGCTCGGTGCGCCAGTAGTCGCTGCTGCCGGTGCGGTTGCGCACGTACACGAGTGCCGACCGCCCGTCGAGACGAACCCTTCCCGGCTCGATCTCGAGGATGGTCTCCTCTTCCCCCGGCTTGGCGGGAGACATCCGGATGTGCATCGACTCGCGTGAGGTGACCGTCACCCCGCCCAGGGCATCGACCAGGTCGACGAACCCGGCGAAGTCGACGAGCACGTAGTAGTCGATGTGAATGCCGAGGGCGTCGGAGAGCGACTCCACCAGGACGGCCATCCCCGGGCGGCGCTCGTTGGGGTAGAGGCCGGTGGCCGTGTTGGTGGCGCCATAGATGGCGTTGACCCGGTCGAGGAAGTACCTCGGATCGCGCTCTTCCGCCAGCAAGTCGGTGGCGCGCGAATAGCCCCCGAGTTCGGCGGCCTGTGCGGCCGCCCAAACCGACTCCTGCCGTGACACCACCAAATCCAGCCCCTGAACCCTCGAGGGCAACGGGAAGCCGGTCAGCTCGCGTGACACCGTGATGAGCACCCCGGCTCCTGTGTTCACATCCAGCGATGCCACGATCATCGTGTCGGTGCGCAGTCCGCCGCGGCCGGGACCGGCGTCGCCCCCGGTGACCAGCACGGTGATCCGATTGAGGTCGATGTTCTCCAACTGGGGCGTCCCCGGATCGTCGAAACGGGGGATCACAGAGCCATCGGGCAGGTCGGGAGAGGAACCCGGCGTGGTGGGGCCCGGAGTCGTGTTCGTCGGCCCCTGCGACCCCTCGGCCCTTGCCTGTTCGACTGCGATACGGCGCAGCTCGAAGGCGGCGGCGATGTGACCTTCCTGAGGGAAGACCTCCTCCAGCACTCCGAGGAGCGAAAGGGAGCGGGTCATCACGAACAGGTGCGGTGCCACCAGGACCAGCAGGAACACCGCGGTGGCCCCGGCAGCGAGGTAGCGGCCGAGCCGGGGCCGGGTGATCAGGGCGACATCCAGTGCGGCGGCGATGCGGAGCAGCCCGATGAACAGGTTGGCGACGATCACCCCGCGGACCCAGCGGGGCTGCACCAGGAGTTCCAGCACCCCAACGGTTCCCCTTGACAGAACCCACGCTCCTGCCAGCAACGCCACCAGCGAAAGGCCCAGGAAGGCGAGGGCGCGCCGTCGGCGCCCGATGAGGAGGTGACCGCTGCCCGGGATCAGCAGAGAGAGGCCAACCGCTCCCAGGGAGCGCCACGGCGACATCTCGGTGAGAGCGGCCGGGACAGCAGGCGACGGCGGTGGTGCCGGTTCGGCGATGCCGTCCTGATCCACCGTCGGATCGTCGTCTTGCGGCAAGCCAACCTCCCGGCGTCACGGCCAAGGTACCGCAGCGGCACCACTATCAATTCAGACGCCGTCGACGGGGCCTCGGTTCCGGGGAACGCATCCGGCATGGGAGAATGCCGGACGTGACCTACGGCTCCACTTCGGCCTTCTCCCGGGCGAACCTGCCCTACTGGCTGGCGATCCTGTTCGCCGGCTCCGCCCTGGTCTGGTTCCTCACCACCCAGGATCCCTTCGCCGCAGGCACGGCCGCGGGCGGGACCACGACGACGAGCACCACCACCACCGCCACCTCCGGCGGGGAGGCCACCAGCACGACGGCCGGTGAGACCACCACCTCCTCATCCATCGCCCTTCCCGACAGCCCGCTGCAAGGACTGGCGGTCGAGACCATCACGACCGAGCTCACCGGACCCACCTTTGCTGTGGTGGCCCCGGGAGACGACACGATCTATGTGCTGGAGCGGCGCGGCACGATTCGCACCGTCGATCCTGCCACCGGCGCGGTCTCGCTGTTTCTCGATGTGGTGAACAAGTCCAACGCCGACAAGGGCATCGAACTAGGTCTGCTCGGTATGGCGTTCCACCCCGACTATCCAACCGACAACCGATTCTGGATCTACTACACCGACGTCGAGCACGACGCCGCACTCGTCGAGTACCGGATGGGCCCGACCGGCATGCCCGACCTGTCGTCGGAGAATCGCATCATGGAGGTGGACCGGCTACCCAACGGGCTGCGGCACAACGCCGGGATGCTGCAGTTCGGGCCCGACGGTTACCTCTACATCGCCTCCGGGGACAACGGGCAGTACGACGTCAACCCCCAGGATCCCTTCACCCGCAAGGGCGTGATCATGCGGATCGACGTCGACTCCGGTGATCCGTACGGCACTCCCGCCGACAACCCGTGGGCCGATGGGAGCGGAGCACCCGAGGTGTGGGCCATCGGCTTCCGCAATCCGTGGCGGTTCGACATCGACGAGGCAGAGAACCTGATCTACATCGGCGACGTCGGACAGTCCTCGTGGGAGGAGATCAACGCAGTCTCCCTCGAGCCGGTCGGCTACAACTTCGGGTGGCCGCAGCTCGAGGGGCGATCGTGCTGGGTGGTGGCCACTGGCTGCCAGACCTCAGGGATGTCGATGCCGGTGTACCAGTACGGGCACGCCGAGGGATGCTCGGTGACCGGCGGCTACGTCTACCGGGGCGTCGCCATACCCGAGTTGATCGGCCACTACTTCCTCTCCGACTGGTGCAACGGCTGGATCCGCTCGTTCCGGCTCGACGACGGAGAGGTAACCGAGTTCAAGGAGTGGACCGAACTGGGCAACGTCGGCCAGGTTTCCTCGTTCGGCGTCGATGCCGACGGTGAAATGCTGTTCGTGACCTCGGGCGGAGTGCTCGCCCGCCTGGTCCCGGTCCGCTAGCAGTGGTAGACATCGCGGCTGCGCTCTGCCACACCTGCGGGGCCGAGGTCGGTGTCTCGGATCGCTTCTGCCGGGTATGCGGCACCGCCTTGTCCACACCGTGCCGCCACTGCGGCGCCGCGGTCGCCGCCGGAGCGGCGGTGTGTGTCGAGTGTGGCACCCCGGTGCCAGGGGCGGCGGTCCGCCCCATCGAGCATCGCCTGGTGACCGCTCTCTACGTCGATCTGGTGGGCTCCACCTCCCTGGCGGAGCGACTCGACCCGGAGAACTTTGCGCGGGTCGTCGGACTTCTCCATGAGGCGGTGCGGGTTGAGGTGGAGCGCCGCGAGGGCATCGTCGGAGCCTTCATCGGCGACGGGGTCCTCGGCGTGTTCGGTCTTCCCGCAGCCCACGAGGACGACCCGGAGCGGGCGTTGCGCGCTGCCCAAGCGATTCAGCGCCGCTTCGAAGCCGTAAACCGCGATGTCGGGGCGCGATTCGACGTGACCCTCGCGGCCCGCATCGGGGTGAGCACGGGCGACCTGCTCGCTCCCACCGGAGGCACCCTCGACCTGGGGACCCTGGCAGGCGACGTGCTCAACGTGGCGGCCCGCCTTCAGGAGGTAGCCCGTCCCGGACAGGTGGTCGTCTCGGAACGCACCGCCCGATCTGCGCTGTCCTTCCGCTTCGAGGATCTCGGGGTGGTGGACGTGCGCGGCCGGGCCCGGCCCTTGCACGTCTTTCGACTCGCCGGTGCCGGAGAGCGTCGCTCGGTGGCGACCCAGGGTCCGTTCCTGGGGCGCGAGGACGCCATCGCCGAGCTGCGCACCTCCTTCAACAAGGTCGTCGCCGAGGGTCATCCCGCCCACGTGCTGGTGCTCGGTGACCCCGGAGTCGGCAAGAGCCGGCTGGTGCGCGAGTTCGTGGATTGGGCGCCGGGAGTCGATCCCTCGCTCACCATCCTCAACGGGCGCTGCCTCCCCTATGGCCAGGACGTGGTGTACCGGCCGCTCGCCGAGATCCTCACCGACCTCACCGGGATCACCGCCACCACCGAGAGCGGCGAGGCGCGCCGGATGGTGGAACAGGTGCTTCCCGCCGAAGGCATCGAGGACCGTGACGCCGCAGTTGACGCCCTGCTCGGGATGCTCGGGCTGGGTCCTGAGGTGGCCATCTCGCCGCGCCGCATCCGCGAGCTGCTGCGCGAGGCGTGGCGCAACCTGCTCTCCGGACTGGCCGACGATGGTCCGGTGCTGCTGGTCATCGAGGACGTCCATTGGGCGGGAGATGCCCTGCTCGACGTCCTCGACTACATCGTGCGCCGCGTCGAGGGCCCGCTGCTACTGCTCACCCCATCGCGTCCCGAGGTGTTCGACCGTCGTCCCGCCTGGCACGCCGAGGGGAGCCGCACCCGGGTGGTCACCGTCACCCCTCTGGATCCCGACCAGGCCCGGCGCCTCGCCGGGCGGCTGCTGGCCGAAGCGCGACTCCCGGTGACGGAGAGCGAGGCGGTGGCGGCGCGTGCCGACGGCAACCCATTCTTCATGGAGGAACTGGTGCGCCAACTGGCGCTGCGCCGGGCCGATGCGGTGCACGACGACACGGTCGAGCTGCCCGCCACCATTCAGGGGGTGATCGCGGCGCGCATCGACCTGCTGCGTCCCCGGGAGCGGCGGGTACTCCAGGCCGCTTCGGTGATGGGGCGCATCTTCTGGCCGAAGGCGGTGGCCCACCTCACCGGCCTCGAACCCGGGGAGGTCGACGTGGCGCTGCGCCGCCTCGAGTCGCTGCAGATGGTGCGGCACAATCTGCGCTCCTCGCTGGAGGGCGAGCTCGAGTACCTCTTCCAACACAGCCTGATCTCCGAGACGGCTTACGGGCGCCTGGCCCGCGCCGACCTGGCGCGGATGCACGGCGCCCTGGCGGAGTGGCTGGCACGGCGCGACCCGTCGGAGCGCCGCGAGGGTGCCGAGCGACTCGCCTATCACACCGCCCGGGCGCACTCGGCAGCAGAAGCGATCGGCGGGTTCACCGAGGACGAGGTCACCCGGCTCCGTCGACTCGCGGTGGATCGCCTCCTCGCCGCAGCGGGTCTTGCCCGCGAACGCGGTGCCTTCGGCCGGTCGGTGGAGATGGCCACCCAGGCGCTGGCGATAGCCGCCGGACCCGGCGAGACGTGGCGGGTCCACGAGCAGATCGGTCTGACCCACATGGCGGAGTACGACGGCGACGCCGCCTGGGTGGCGCTGGTGACCGCGGTCGATCTCCATATGAAGTCCGGAGCCGTGGACGGCCCCACCGTCGCCCGCCTGGCCGCGGCGGCGGTCGCCTCCCCGTTGCGGTGGACCGGAACCATGCACCAGATGCCCGACATCGCCGAGGTGATGCGCATCCTCCATCTGGGACTGGAGCACGCCGGCAAGGACGATTCCGAGCCGCTGGCGTCGCTGCTCACCGCGGTGGCATTTCTCCCGGTGAGCCCCTTTGCCCGCGACGGAGCCGGGATGGACCGCGACGACGCCCACGCCGCCGGACAGCGCGCCCGCGAGATGGCGCGCCGTCTCGGCCTGCCCCACGCCGAGTTGGCGGCGCTCGACGCACTGATGAGCCATGCGCTCAACACCGGCAGGATCCAGCAGGCCGCAGCGATCGTGGAGGAACGGCTCGAACTGGCCGAGGCGGTGTCGGACCCCTGGGAGGTCGGTGACACCTACGCCATGGCCGCCTGGCTGTCGTTCGATCTCGGCGACTACGAGGTGGCCCGGGACCGCGCCGCCCGGGGGTACGCCCGCACCTGCGACCACGCCCCTGGCGTGGCCCTGCACACGCTCGCCTGGGGAGCGGTGGCCCGTGTGCAGACCGGGGAGTGGGATGACGTGGTGGCGGCGCTGCGCACGGCGCGGCAGCTGCTCGACGCCGACCGCCGGGATCGTCCACCGATCTACGCCGCACCGCTTTACGCCGCCGCGGCGATGGTTGCCGAGTTCCGGGGCAAGCCGGCGGAGGCAGATCGGCTTCTCGGCATCCTGGCCGACACCTGGGCCAGCTCGGATCTCGCCCAGGTAACCCCGCATCCCCACGCCAGCTGGTGTCGCCACACCGGGCCGATCTACCTGCGCCGCGGCAAACTCGACGTGGTGGCCGAGCTGATCGTCCCCACGACCTCACGCCGTATCGGCCAGGAGGCCGACCGGCTAGCGCTGCGCTGCGAGTGGGTGGCGGCGCGGCGAGCCTGGGACGAGGCCGACGGCGCCGTCGCCGACACTCGGGCCACCGCCAGCGCTTACGGGATGAAGGCGCTCCACGCCCACGCCGACCGTTTGGAGGGCCGAGCCTCTCTTGGCGCCGGCGACCGCACTGGCGCCCGGGCCTTGCTCGGTGCGGCCCGGGACCGATTCGCCGGCCTCGGCGACCATTGGGAAGCGGCGCGTACCACCCTCGACCTCGCCGCCGCCGCTGGTGATGCCGACATCCCCGGAGCGCTGGCCACATTTACCGCGGCGGGGGCGGTGGATGAGATCGCGGCGGCACAGCGGTTGCTCGTCGCGACGCGCCCCTAGTCGTCGGCTACCCAGGCCTCCCAGCTGGGGCGTTCGGTGCCGTCGGCGGTGATGAGACCCATCGTGGCGAACGGCTCCGGGATCTCCTGGTCGAAGAGAAACGACCACACGTAGAAGGCGACGTCGACCCCATCGATCAGCTCGCGGAATCTCTCGACGAAGCGCGCTTGATGCTCCGGGGTCCCGGACCACTCCCCGAAGGCTCCCTCGGCCTGCCAGCCCATTTCGGTGAACAGAATCGGGCGGTCGCCACTGAGTCCGACAAGCCGGGAGTAGTAGTCGGCGGGAATGTCATCGGGGTCGGCAAACACCAGACCGGGGTAGGTGGTGAACCCGATCGCATCGGCGTCTGGAAAGCGCTCCAGGAGCTCCCACGCCGCGGCATCGGGATCGTTCACCCCGCCGAATAGGCCGCCGTGCATACCGGAGAGACGCTCCAACTGGAACGCCGTGAACACCATCGTGTCCGGCGAGGCGGCGTGTACCGCGTCTGCCACCGCGGCGAAGAGATCCACGAAGCGATCGAACTCGTCTGGATGAGCCCGCCACTGGGTGTCGATCTCGACACCGAGACCGAAGAACCGCGGCTCGTGCCGCACCGCGAACCCGGCGGCGGCGGCGACGTAGCGATCGAAGGTCACCTGATCGATCGGCCGGAGCAGCTCGCCGTCGTTGACGTCGAAGATGCCGGCGACGAAGACCGGCTCGTACCCGTACTGCTCGGCGAGGCCCTGAACGACGGTCACTGCCGCCCCGGGACCTTCCTCCCACTCCAGCGCATCGGCCACTCGCTCGACGATGTCGCCGTGGGCGGCGGCCAACTCGAAAAACCCGATGAAGTCGTCGCCCTCATAGGTCCGGGGCGAGAGCGAAAAGCCGCGCAGCGGGGCAACGGGCGTCGCCTGTGTCGTCGTCGTGTCTGCTGCTGCGGTCGTGGTCTGGGCCGCAGTGGCGGTGGTGAGCGTCGCCCCCGTTCCAGAGGTATCCCCCCCGCAGGCGACCAGCAGCAGGACACCTGCCAGCCCGAACCGCAGATTCGGCACTGTCAGCCCAGCAGTTCGCGTGCCTTGCGAAAGTGGGCCAGGCCCTCCACGCGGCGGATGAAGCCGGGCGACGCCCGGAACATCGGAGCGATCTCGTCGTAGCCGAGCCCGGCGGTGCGCATCGCCATGACCCGATTCTCCAGGGCGCGGGCCTTGCGACGAGGCGCCGGGCCGCGCCGCGGGATGGCGGTCCAGGCGATGACCCGTTCGATGTGATCCGGGCTGCGCCGGAAGGCGGTCGCGATCTCATGCAGCGGGGTGCCCGCTTCCTGCATCGCCAGGACCCGGCGCTCGAAGGGTCGGAGGTTCTCCATGACCACAAGGTAGCCGCCGGCGGGGTTTACGTCCCGGACGGCGATGCCTCTAGAGCAGCCCGCAACCGGTCCTGGAACCACCCCACACCGGACTCGTGGCGGGGGCTGAGGGGTCCGGTGTCGTATGCGCCCCCATCGAGATTGCGTTGCACGGCCTCACAGATCGCCTGGTCCTGATCCAGGGTCACCTCCGACACCTTCAGGGTGTCGGCGTTGGCGGGGTCGTCGGGGTCGGCGAAGAAGTAGTCGTAGATCACCAGGGTGCGGTCGGGGCCGTCGGGGAGGATCCGCTCCAGGTTCATTCCGGTGCGATAGACGTTGAGGGCGGTATTGGGAAAGCGGAACAACCACCGGCCGGCATTGGCGGCTCCGTCGCGCGCCGGGGCGGTGTGGAGGCAGTAGTCGTCCTCGGGGAATACCAGCACCCGGTACTGCGAGACGTCGATCTCCCGGTTCAGCTCGGGATGGAGCAGCGGAATGTGATACCCCTCCAGGTAGTTGTCGGCGTAGGTCTTCCAGTTGCAGGCGAGGGTCCGCACCACCTGGTGGGTGTATTCGAACTCCTCCATTGGGAACTCCTCGCATTGGCCAGCAAAGCTCCCCAGCGCGTCGAGCAGGGGTGGTGCCGCCGGGTTGAGATTGACCCAGATCAGATTGCGCCAGGCCTCCACCTGAATCGGCACCAGCGAGTGGCCGGCAGCGGCGACCTCGGCTCCGAAATCTCGGGCGCTGCGCAGCGCGCCCTCCCAGTCGTAGGACCAACCGTGATAGCGGCACACCAGATTGCCGCAGGTGCCGTGCCCCTCCCACAGAATCGGTCCGGCACGATGCGCACAGACATTGTGGAATCCAGCCAGGGATCCATCCGGCCGCACGACGACAAACACCGGCCACCCGGCAACGCTGGTGGCGACGTAGCGTCCGGGGCGATCGAGCCGGGCCTTTGGCGCCAACACCAGCCAACTGCCCGCCCACACCGCCCCACGCTCCTGCTGGTGCACCAGTGGATCGCGGTACCAGGAAGCAGGGAGAGTGCGAGGCATTGGGAAAGGCTAGAAGGTTCGCGTGGATCGCCACCGAACAGCCATCACCCGGACGGAAGACGGGCTTCGTCACTCGTCCGCGCTTAACCCTTCGAGAGCGATCGACGCGGACGGAAGACGGGCCTCGTCACCCGTCCGTTCTTGACCCTTCGAGGGCGACTCAACGCTTCTTCGCCCTATCCCGATCGCTCTTCGACAGGTGCCGCTTGCGGATCCGGATCGCCTTGGGGGTGACCTCGACCAGCTCGTCGGCGGCGATCCATTCGATGGCGGTCTCCAGGGTGACGCGGCGCGGCGGTGCGAGGCGCACCTGCTCGTCGTGGGCATGGGTGCGGATGTTGGTGAGCTCCTTCGACCTGGTGGCGTTGACCACCATCTCGTCGCCCCGCGACGACTCCCCTACCACCATTCCCTCGTACACCTCTTCGCCGATGCCGATGAACAGCTCGCCGCGCAGTTGCAGGTTGTCGAGGGCGAACCCGGTGGAGGTACCTGTCCGGTCGGCGATCATCGCCCCGCCGATCCGTCCCGGGATCTCCCCCGCCCACGGCTGCCACCCGTCGTGATGCTGGTGGATCAGAGCGGTGCCCCGGGTGGCGGTGAGCAACATCGAGCGGAGTCCGATCAGTCCCCGCGCCGGGGCCAAGACCGTGACGATGGTGCGGCCGGCATCACCCGGCCTGAGGTCGGTCACCAGCCCCTTGCGGGGGGCGACGGCTTGGGTCACCGTGCCCACGTGGTCGGAGGGCACGTCGATCACGGCGCGCTCCACCGGTTCGTGAGGAACCCCATCGATGTCGCGCAGGATCACTTCGGGACGGCTCACCTGCAGCTCGAAACCCTCACGGCGCATCGCTTCGATCAGCACCGCCAGCTGCAATTCACCGCGTCCCGCCACCTCGATGATGTCCGGGGAGGTGGTAGGGCCGATGCGCACCGAGACGTTGCCCCGCACCTCGCGCTCCAGGCGATCCTTGATCTGGCGCGAGGTGAGCAGCGTTCCCTCGCGACCCGACAGCGGCGAAGTGCTGACCCCGAACGTCATCCGCAGCACCGGCTCGTCCACCTGGAGACGGGGCAGCGGCTCGGGATTCTCGGGATCGGCCAGGGTGTCGCCGATTTCCACCTCGGGGAAACCGGCCACCACGAACAGGTCTCCGGCGACCCGCTCCGCCACGTCGATCCTGGTAAGCCCACTGAAACCGAGCAGCTGGGTGAGCCGACGACGGATGGGGGGTTCGTCCTCGTCGGCATGGCACAGCGCCACCCGATCGCCGGAGCGCAACGTTCCCTGCACCACTCGTCCGATCGCCAGCCGACCCAGGTAGTCCGAGGCATCGAGATTGGTCACGATTGCCTGCAGTGGGCCGTCGGGATCACCATCGGGTGCGGGGATGGTCGCCACCACCGCATCGAGCAGCGCCGAAAGATCGGCATCGGGCGCCGGCATCCCCACCCCGGCCACGGCCCGACCCTGGCGGGCGATGGTGGAGACGATGGGGAACTCGATGTCGTGGTCGGCGGCCCCCAGGTCGAAGAACAGCTGGAACACCTCGTCGATCACCTCGGAGGCGCGGGCATCGGCGCGGTCGACCTTGTTGAGTACGACGACCGCGGGCAGGTTGCGGGACATTGCCTTGGAGAGCACGTAGCGGGTCTGCGGCATCGGGCCCTCGGCCGCATCGACCAGCAGCAGGATCCCGTCGACCAGCTCGAGAGCCCGCTCCACCTCGCCACCGAAGTCGGCGTGTCCCGGGGTGTCTACCAGGTTGATCCGCACCCCCTTCCACTCGATCGAGGCCGCTTTGGCGAGGATCGTGATCCCCCGCTCCCGCTCTTGATCGTTGGAGTCCATGACCCGATCCACCCGCACCTGGTGTGCGGAGAACACCCCGGCGGCGCCGAGCATGGCATCGACCAGGGTGGTCTTGCCGTGATCGACATGCGCGACGAGGGCGACGTTGCGGAAGGAAGGAGCGGGCACGGAGTAACCGATGGTACCGGGGTGTGCTGAGTTACCAGTTGCCAGATACCAGTTACCAGGAACGACGCCCGACGCCCGACGCCCGTCCCCGCCGAACGCCTCCGCAGTGTCACCACGCGGACGGAAGACGAGGCCCGTCACCCGGCCGCGGGTATCGCTCGTGGAGGGTCAAGCGCGGACGGGTGACGAAGCCCGTCGTCCGTCGGCGTGAATCGTGTCCTTACGATTCGGCCGCGGTTCTCCGCTCCGCGGCGCGCACCATCCGCCGCACCATCAACCGGAAGATCGGGGCGTGGAACGGCAGCAACACCCACCAGTACAGTCGGCCGATCAGGCCACGGGGGACGAACCGGGCCGACTGGACGAGTCGGGTGCCCTCATCGCTCTCGTCCACCGTCCACCCCAGCCAGGCCGTGCCGGGAACCTTCATCTCCGCCTGGAGCAGCAGTCGGCGTCGCACCGGATCGACGTCCACCACTCGGAAGAAGTCGAGCGACTCGCCGGGGCGGAGTTCTTCGGGGTGCCGCCGGCCCCGGCGCAGACCGACCCCCCCGATCAGTCGGTCGACCCATCCCCGAAACCGCCATGCCCAGTTCATGGCGTAATAGCCGTTGTCCCCTCCGATACGGCTCACCGCCCAGAACACGTCATCGGGTGGGGCCGAGGTGACCGCGATGCGGCGATCCGCCTCCACCGTGGCACCCGCCCAGATCGGATCGGTGGGGAGGGGCGCCGAAGGGTGGCTGACCGCATCGGACCATCTGGTCTCCACCTCGTCGTGAGATATCCGGGCCAGCGCCCGCCGCACCGATTCGCGATAGCCGGGCATCTCTGCCGGCGCGAAGCCCGGGGGAGATGGCCGGGTCACGACCACGTCGTTGCGCAGGCTCTCGATCAGGGGACGCACCACGTTCTTCGGCAACGGGGTGGACATCCCGACGAACCACGATGACAGCCGGGTGCTGGCCAGCACCGGCATCGGAATGACAATGCGTCGCCGCAGGCCGGCCACCGCGGCATACTCCTGCATCATCTCCTGGTAGGTGAGCACGTCGGGACCGCCGATGTCGTAGACGTGGCTGTCGGGGCCTCTCTCCTCCACCGCCGCCACCAGCACGGCCAAAACGTCGCGGATCCCGATCGGCTGGCACCGGGACCGAAGCCAGCGCGGGCGGAGCATGATCGGAAGAATCTCGGTGAGATGCCGGATCATCTCGAATGAGATCGAACCCGATCCGATGATCACCGCCGCCCGCAACTCGGTCACCGGCACCGTTCCCGAGGCGAGGATTGCCCCGACCTCGTGGCGGCTCGTGAGGTGGCGGGAAAGCCAATCCCCCTCTTCCCCGAGGCCGCCGAGATACACGATCCTCCGCAGGTTCGCCGCACCCGCGGCGGCGACGAAGGCGGCGGCGGCACGCCGGTCGATATCGGGAAAGCTGCTCGGCGACTCCGCCATGTTGTGGATCAGGTAGAAAGCGGCCTCACATCCCTGAGCAGCGCCAGCCACGGCTCCGGGGTCGGTGGCATCGGCGTCGACGATCTCGACCCGATCACGCCACGGATCGAGCCGCAGGCGATTGGGATCGCGGGTCATGCACCGCACTTGGTGTCCGTGCTCCAGGAGGCGCGGAACGAGTCGTCCCCCGACATACCCAGTGGCCCCGGTGACCAAGATGCGCATGGGTTGGAAGATACGGCCGAGAACGCGGTGTGCCCAATGCCGTTGGACCCGATACCCGATGCCCGATGCCCGATTTCCGAGTTTGGAGTTTGGAGTTTGG
>CAYTTU010000181.1:0-6002 GCA_964440905.1 uncultured Acidimicrobiia bacterium
GCGTGGTTCGAGTCACCGCTCGGGTGCTGGTGGAGCGAGACAGTCAGAAGGGCATCGTGATCGGTGCGGGAGGGGGCATGCTCGCCGCCTCCGGCGCCGAGGCCCGCGCCGAGTTGGAGCGGCGCTTCGGCGCTCGGGTCCACCTCGACCTGAGGGTGGTCGTCGAGAAGGACTGGCAAAGGCACCCTGGCATTGTGGACCGATTGGGGCTCTGAGTCCGACTCCCCGACTCCCGACTCCCGACTCCCGACTCCCGACAAATTCGGGTAGCGGGCGTCGGGCGTCGGGTGACGGCCCTACATGTCATCCCGGTCGTAGACCTCCGGCGGCTCCACGTCTTCTTCCGCGCCGAGGTCCCCGAGATGGGTGGCGATCCTCCACACGTTGCCGCAGGGATCGGTCACCACGGCGTGACGCTCCGCGGTCTGAGGGTCGGTGGTCGGCTCAGTGACGATCACCGCTCCCGCCTCGAGGGCGGCGGCGAAGGTGTCGTCGCATTCCTCCACATAGATGTGGAGTACCCCGGGCATCGGTCCGAAGTCGTCCCCAGCCTCGGATACCAGCAGCATGCTGTCGCCGATGCACACCTCGGCGTCGATCAGGGTTCCGTCGGGGCGATCGTTGCGCCGCAGGATCTCGGCGTCGAAGGTGTCGAGGAGGAACTCGATCATGTCGTCGGCCCCCTCCACCATGAGATGCGGGGTCACGGTGGCGAAGTTGGGGCGATGCCACTCGCTCACGGCGCCTCCCAGGAGTCGATGACCGCGATGAGGGCCTGATCCAGATCCGAGAGCTTCCCTCCGATGGAGTGAGTGCTGCAGGTCAGGGACACCTTGTTCCACCGGATGTCGATATCGGGGTGGTGGTCGGCTTTTTCGGCGACCAGACCGACCCTGGTGACGAAGCCCATGGCGGCAGCAAAGTCGGGGAAGGAGAAGGTCCGGGAGGCCGAGCCGTCACCCACCCGCCACAGGGGATGCGTCGCCGCCAGTTCGGTGCGTTCTGCGGCGGTGAGTTCCCGGGCCATAGGAGGGAGTGTATGAGAAGAAGGCGAGATTGAGGGGGAGCCGTGAGCAGGGGCGAGGGGCGAGGGAGCCAGGAGCGATGGGCGATGGGCGATGAGCCAGAACCTCGTTGGACTCTGGGACTCTGGACTCTGGACTCAGGACTCCAAACTCCAAACTCCAAACTCCAAACCTCCCAACTCAGTGCCTCACTGCCGACTTACGGCCCCTCATGATGATCGTGATCACCGCTCCCACGAACATCGCCAGTCCGATCAGGACCACAAATCCCGAGTTGTCGCTCGGGCTGGTGTCGGGGGCGGCGGTGGTCCCGGGTGCGTCGGTGGTCGGCACGGTCGTCGCCGTGGTCGTGGTGACCGGAATCTGGGCGACGACCTCATCCGGGCCAACCACCTGGTAGGCGATATCACCCCACACCACGGTTACGGCCGCCCCAACCGCGAGCGCCGAAGCGAGCCCGGGGTCGGAGGCTGCCAATGCGAAGTAGTCCTCGGACCCGTAAGAGACCTTGATCTGTTCCATGCTGGGGTCGAATCTAGTGTCAACCCATCGCCCCGCGGTGAGGCGGAAGGTGGCGCCCCCTCCCAGCCGTACCGCATCGGCATATCGCTCGTCGGGAGCCACGCCACCTTCGGTCCCGGCCAGATCCCCGGCGGCGTCTGCCGCCCCCACTGCGGCCTCACCAGAAGGCGCCGCCGGCGGGGCGGTGGCAGCCTCGCGATAGGCGGTGGCGGAGAGGGCGCGCAGCGCCTCCTCGCCGAATGGCGAGTCGTCGGTCACCAGGTAGGAGGTGTATGGGGTCACGATCCCCCAGCGGATCGACAGCCGAACGATCTGGTCGATGGTCTCCTCGTCGGGGCCCTCGAGCCGAAGGGTGGTGAGGAGGTGCCCGATCTTGCGCGCCGCCCAGATTCGCGGAACGGCGGTACTCCCGCCTGCGGCGGTGAAGTGGAGATCGTCGAACACGAGCCGTACCGTCTCGCCGCCCACTCGGCCCGCCAGGGTCACCGAGGCAGTTCCCGAGCCCTCGTACCGTCCCGCCACCACCAGTTGCCCTCCCCGGAACACGTCGGGCAGCGGGCTGGGATGGAGGTCGGACACCGTCACCCCGTCGATCTCCACGCTGACCCCGGTGAGCACCGGCGATGCCACCTTGGCGTAGAGGGTCTCCACCGCGGCGTCGATCGCCTCGTCCGGAGTGACATAGGTGGTGGTGCCGTGGTGGTTGCGAGCGATGGCATCCAGAAGGAAGGTGTCGACGTCGTAACCGACTCCGAAGGCGAACACCGACACCGTCTCGGCGGCACGGAGTTCCAGGTTGGCCAGGATCTCGGCGGTTTCGATCACTCCCTCGGTGGCGAGGCCATCGGTGAGGAACACCACATAGGTGGGACGCCCCGGAGTAGCCCGGTCGAAGGCCATCTCCAGGGCGCGATCGATGTTGGTGGAACCGCCGGCGGCAAGCCCGCCAACCCACTCGGCGGCACTCCCGGCGGAGCCAGCGGGACGCAGGCCGCCGCCGTAGGAGTCCGCGCCGGTGGAGAACGCGATGACGTCGAAGCGGTCATCGGGGTTGAGGTGTTCGAGCACGTAGCGCGCTGCGTCGCGGGCCTGGTCGATCTTCTCGCCCTCCATGCTTCCGGATACGTCCAGGACCACCACGACATCCTTGGGCACCACCGTCTCGGCGGCGGCGAGCCCCGGTGAGGCGAGCAGCAGGAACCAGCCGTCCCCATCCTCGGCGTATGTGAGCACATCGACTCCGACCGCCAGGGTGTCGGTGGAGTAATACAGGACAAAGTCGCGCTCCCCGGCACCTGAGCCCTCGTAGCCGACGTCCACCCGGCGATCGGTGAGCCGGTCGATCCCGACGTCATGAGTGGGGGAGTAGACCGTCTTGATGGAGGCGTTGGAGCGGATGGTGAGGTGGGCCTCGACCGACTCGACGGTGGCGTTGTGCTCTCGGCCCAGCGGATGGCGATAGCGGGCGAGTCCCGTATCGGCCGGGAGCACCTGGCGATAGGAGATCTCCACGGTGCGGGTCTCGTGGGGTGCGATGGGGAACACCCGGAGGCGGAGCAGACCGTCGCCGGCGTACTCGAGCAACGCCGGGTCGAGGGTGCGGCGCACGATGTCTTCGTAGGCCCGTCGAGCGGCGGCACCGTCGAGCAGTTCGCCGTCCACCGGCTCGCCGTCGATCCACAGCGTGAGGCCGGTGACCATGGCATCGGCCGGCACCGGGCGGAGAAACTCGCCTTCGGCGAGGAACTCGGAGTCGTTGCGCAACACCTGACGCACTCGGGTGAGCGCAATCCCTTCCTCGATCGTGACATCGACCCGGTAGTTCTCGACCACCACCTCCGCCTCGCCCTGGCAGTCCCACCACGGGCACGGCGGATGTGGCGGGTCGATGATCACCTGGGCTGAAGCCGGGGTCGGGAGCACCAGGGTGAGGGCCACCAAGGCGGGAAGCAGTCGCCTGGCCAATGTGGGGCTCCTCCGCGTTCGGGTACGCCTCAGTGGGACGGGTCGCATGCCCGGTGCGGTTCCCGCCCACCGGTACCCTGCGGCCCGTGGCGTTGCGTCATGACCAGGGGATCGTGCTGCGGGGGTTTCCCTTTGGGGAGGCCGATCGCGTCGTGGTGTTGCTCAGCCCCAACCACGGCAAGGTGCGGGCGGTCGCCAAAGGGGTGCGCAAGACCCGGAGTCGCTTCGGGGGCCGTCTCGAACCGTTCACTCACGTCGATCTGGTCCTCTACGAGGGGCGCAACCTGGACACGGTCACCCAGGTATCGGTGATCGAGGCGTTTCCCGAGCTTCGTTCCGATCTCGACAGGGTGCTCGCCGCTGGCACGATGGTCGAGGTGGCCGACGCCGTCACCGAGGCAGGGGAAGGGGCGCATCGGGCGTTTCTATTGCTCCAGCGGGGTCTGCGGGCTCTCGAGGCCGGTCCCCGCCATCCCGATCTGGTGGCCTCCTTCCTGCTCAAGGCAGCCGCGGTGGTGGGGGTGGCACCGGCGTTCGACCATTGCGCCGGATGCGGGCGCACCGACGATCTCACCCGGTTCTCGTTCGCCGGGGGAGGCGTGTTGTGCGACAAGGATCGCATCCCCGGGGCGATCATCCTCCGGCCCGGTCTGACTGCATATCTGTCCCGCATCGCCGCCGCCGACCTCGGGGCGCTACCTGCGGCCGATCCCGGATTCTCCGGTGAGGCGATGGGGGTGACCCGGCGGTTCATCGAGTACCACCTGGAGCGAGGCCTGGCCTCCCTCACCGTCGATGGCTGATCCCCGTCACGTCGCCATCGTCATGGACGGCAACGGCCGTTGGGCCACCGCCCGGGGCCTGCCCCGCACCGCCGGCCACGCCGCCGGGGAGGAGGCGCTGTTCGATATTGTGCACGGCGCCCTGGGTCTCGGGATCGAGTGGCTCACGGTGTTCACCTTTTCGACCGAGAACTGGAACCGGCCCGCCGAAGAGGTCGAGTTCCTCATGGGATTCAAAGAGGATCTGCTCACCCGGCGGCGCGACGAGTTGCACGAACTCGGGGTGCGGGTCAGGTTTCTCGGAGACCGCAACGATGCCAGGGTGTCGGACTCCTTGCGGGAGCGCATCCGTGCCGCCGAAGACCTCACCGCAGCCAACGAGAAGATGACGATGGTCTTTGCCTTCAACTACGGATCCCGGGCGGAGATCGCAGCCGCGGCACGCCGCCTTGCCGCCGACGCCGTCGCCGGAGCAATCGCCCCCGATGCCATCGACGCTGCGGCGCTCGCCGCTCGTTTCGAGATGCCCGACATGCCCGATCCCGACCTCGTGATCCGCACCAGCGGCGAACAGCGCACCTCCAACTTCCTGTTGTGGCAGTCCGCCTATGCCGAGTACACCTTCCCCGACACCCTGTGGCCCGACTTCCGCACCGCCGACTTGGAGCGCTGCGTGGAGGAGTACCGGCGCCGGGAGCGGAGGTTCGGGAAGGTGTGAGGTCGGCCGGCTTGCGCCGGCCTTGGCTATTGGCCATTGGCCATTGGCCATTGGCAAGAATGGCCCACGGGCGTCCGCCCTCTACCATCCGTGCCTATGCCCGCTCCCGACCTCGAGACGATCGTCAATCTCTCCAAGAGACGCGGGTTCGTCTTTCCCGCCTCGGAGATCTATGGGGGGTTGCGTTCCTCCTGGGACTACGGGCACCTCGGGGCCGAGCTTCTGCGCAACCTGCGGGAAGCGTGGTGGACGGCCATGGTGCGCGACCGCGACGACATCGTCGGCATCGACTCGGCCATCATCCAATCGCGTCAGGTGTGGATCACCTCGGGTCACGAGGCGGCATTCAGCGACCCTCTGGTCGAGTGCAGCAACTGCAACCACCGCTTCCGCCTCGACAAGCTCGATGACCCGAATCGTTGCCCGGACTGCGGCGAGCGCGGCACGTTCGGCGAACCTCGTCCCTTCAACCTCATGCTGCGGACGTTCCTTGGCCCGGTGGAAGACGACGCCGCCCTCGCCTATCTCCGCCCCGAGACCGCTCAGGGGATCTTTATCAACTTTGAGAACGTGCGCCGCAGCACCCGGTTGCGCCTCCCCTTTGGAATCGCTCAGATCGGCAAGACGTTCCGCAACGAGATCACCCCGGGCCAGTTCGTGTTCCGCACCCGGGAGTTCGAGGTGATGGAGATGGAGTTCTTCTGCCGGCCGGAGGAGGCTGAGCAGTGGCACCGCCACTGGCTCGACGCCCGCCTGCAGTGGTACCTCGATCTGGGGATGACCCCGCAGCACGTGCGGCTGCGCGCCCACGAGTCCAGCGAGCTGGCTCATTACGCCGCTGCCACCAGTGACGTCGAGTACCTCTTCCCATGGGGATGGGACGAACTGGAGGGGATCGCCAACCGCACCGACTTCGACCTCAAGGCCCACTCCGAGGCCAGCGGCGAAGACCTCCGCTACTACGACCAGGAGGCCGACCAGCGGTTCTAT